>MNGW01000019.1 GCA_001918935.1 Acidobacteriales bacterium 13_1_40CM_3_55_5
GAATGGACGCGCCCAGCGGGGACGCGTTTCTGACAGCCATAACCGCAAGTACCTTGGTGAGCTATTACCTTCTTATTCACGATTTGAGCATCATGTTGGTTCCAGTCGCGGTCAGCCTTGATCGAAACATCGCAGCGGAAGCCACTGGGTATCAGCCCGGGCGCCTCATGGCGCGAGCCGCGGCTTTGATGTTCGTAGCGCCGGTATGCGAATCTTTCGTTCCTCTCCATTTCTATATAGTGGCGCTGCCGTTGTGCATCTTTTTCTTCGCCTTGTTACGGAGTGTCGGGGGCAATACGGGAACTAATCCCGCGCTCACCGGAGAAGCGCTCAATAACTTTGAGTATCTGCGGGCCCAGAAAAACCAAGCAAACCACACAGAGCTGCTCCAGAAGTAGATCCCAGTAGAGAACGGAATTTTGAATGACAGGATGAGGAGCAACAGCGCATTAAGCAGTGCAAAAACAGCCGCGATAATCCGCCGGCAATAAAACGACTTCATCGGTGAGCCAAGCATACGGCGTGACCAGGACAGAAACGACAATCAGGGGCAGAGCATCTTGCCGCCAGTTCCAGGTTCGCCGCTGCCGCCAATAAAACCATCCACACCACATCAGTCCTAAACCGAGCGGAAGAAATTGCATCGCAAAAAAGCGGCGAAAAAACAGCAACCGCAACACACCGCTTAGCGCAGGAATGAACTGGCCTTGTATGCGGCTCTCAGAAAGCATTTGCCGGTAGTGTTCGAAGATCCCGGGATCGAATGCGATTGCGGTGAAAATCGCGATAGCCAGTGCGGTCAGAAACCCAGCGGCTACTGCAAATCGTTTGCGGCTGAGAATCCACAAGAACAACGCAAACCAGAAGACCGCCAGAAGGTGTGGTTTTGCGAACGGCAGAATCAGCGCGGTCCCAGCAAGAAAAGGACGTTTCGGTTCTAACCAAAGGAATAAAACAAGGCCTAAGAGCAGCATAAGGCCCATCTGCCCGGCAACTAGGCAGGCGGNTTGTGGGACTCTGTCATCCCGGTACAGCCTGCGGCATACTCTCATTGTTAAAATAAGCGCGCCTACCGAAACGGCGATCCAAGACAACCATGCCCAGAACGTGTTAAACAAAGCCAGTGGCAAGAGCATGAACAGCGACCACGGCGGGGTGCGAACAATGAGAGGCTGATCTTCATTGTATCCTTGGGAGCGCTCCAGTTCTGCCACGGCATAGTAGTCGTAAGCGTTCTGATGATTAACCAGAAGCCGAGCAGTAGCCCAGTAGGCAATCGAATCGCGGCGGCTGATACTGGCTCGTATCTCCCCGGAACGAGCTACGAGCACGTACAGCACAAGTGCCGCAAGCGTAATCCGAACAATCACCTTCAAGGTTTTTTGTGCCAATCAGCCTCCGTCGGGATGTACGCTATCACATCGCGCCCCCGGCGCCAGATTACGAGTTTGATCTGTTAGCATCGGGAACGGGCCGCACAAAATCGATGTAAGTCGTGCTTTCGACGGCACTTTGGTGCCATCAGCCAGTGTAAACAAGTGTAGTCAGAGACGGATTTGCTCGGTTGCCGAAAGTATCACGAGGGAAGACAATTTCCTTTCGCCATCTAGCCAGATGTCGGATTATTGGGTCTACCCAATCGGTGGAATAGCCCAATCCTACTCCATAAATTCAATGACTTAGCCAGATACACCCTCTAAGACAATCAACCAGACTGGCTTTGGTCCCCCACATGCCTATAGAAGTGCGTTCGGTGTGCCCATCGCGACCCCCACGGCGCTGGGAATCTAAGCAGACAATATTTGAGGAGAAAACAAGCATGAAAACCCTGATTCTGAATTCCCTGAACCGTTTGCACAAGGACGAAGCGGGCCAGGGGCTGGTGGAGTATCTGTTGATCCTTGCACTGGTTGCCTTTGCGGCTACCGCAGGTATGAGCACTTTGGCAAGCGGCCTCAACAGCGCCTTCTCAAAGATCGGCAGCATTCTGGGCGTGTACATTACCTAGTGCCGAACGGTGCTGCTTCTTCTGGCTCCGTCGTCAGGACGGGCAGTACCGATACACTTTGTGTCCGAACGCGGCCCTCCCGCACTTTTCGTCGTCATACGGACCCATTGGCTAAATAACTTAGCAGGCACACGGACACAAAAATTGTTTTAACAGTTTGCTTTCGTGGCTATTGTAGTAGTGGTACAGCAGAGAACTCGGTCTCGACTCCCGCGAGCGGTCAAAAGGTAGCTACCGTGTGCGGACAGGTCAATGGGAATTTGGGGCGCGAACGTCAGACTTGCTGTTATTGTTTTCGGTGGAGGTGATTTACGGGCGTACAACGAGTATTGATTGCTTTCCTGATGGCTGCTCTTCTGGCAGCCGGTATCACGTATTTCTTCAGCAAAAAGCTGAGCGGACGGCGGGCCCGCGCTGCAACCAGCCAGATTGTCGCCAGCACTGGTGGATTGCCCTCCGGCGTCACCCTGGCCACCAAAGATGTCACATTAATCGATTGGCCAAGTGACGTACCCCTTCAAGGATCGTTCAGCAAAGTGGAAGATGTGGTTGGGCGACCGCTGTTGTATGCGATCGGCTCACGGGAGCCGATCCTGAAGCGGAACTTGGCCGTAGAGGGTGCGGGTATCGGTCTAGCTGGGCGAATCCCTACCGGAATGCGAGCGACCGCAGTGCGCTCGAATGAGATCGTGGGCGTCGCCGGATTTCTTTATCCCGGATCCCACGTGGACGTGCTCGTAACTTATACTCCACCGGGGGCCGGCAACGTACCTGTGACGCAAACCGTGTTGCAGGATGTAGAGGTCCTCACGGCGGGCCAGACAAGTGAACCGGACCCGCAGGGCAAACCTCAAACGGTTAACGTCGTGACTCTTCTGCTAAACCCCGAGGACTCGCAAAAGCTGCAACTTGCGAGCGTGCAAGGCGGCATCCAGTTCGTTTTGCGCAGCGGGGTGGATCAGAAGAACGTCAGTTTAAAAGCCACCAGGCTGGACCAATTGCTGGCTTCTGACAAACCTACGGTTATTGTGCCTCCCTCAACCAAGAAAACGACCAGGCGTGCAGACCCTCCTCCCAGGCAGATGTACGTCCTGGAAGTGATCCAAGGAACCAAACGAAGCGTAGAAAAGTTCTGAGCATGCCAGTTTGACTTGTGAGTGAGGACAAATGAACAGCTCGACAACACGAATGTTGGCCAGTTTCTTCCTTGCGATGGCAGCGGTTATGGCGGGAGCGCAAACGCCGGCACAACCACAAGTTGCTCCCGAGCAACCCGTCGCTCCACAGCAAGCCGCGCCGCAGCAACCACAAACTGCGCCACAACAGAATGCGGTACCGCAGCCGAGCACGGCTCAACCGCAAACCTCGGCACAACAGAACGTCAGCTCCGAGGGCCAGGCCTTGCACATTCTGGTTGGCAAATCGGTTGTAGTCAATGTGCAAGCGCCCATCACTCGAGTGCTGTCGAGCAATCCCTCTGTGATCGAGACTCTCGCTACTTCGCCCACGGAGATCGTTGTTGAAGGCCGAGCTGCTGGCTCGAGCAGCCTGATTCTTTGGGATCAATCCGGGCGTTCGCAAATGCTGGACGTAATCGTGGACGTCGATGTTTCCGGTCTTCGCAGCGCGATTGAACGATCCTATCCTGATCAGCACATCGACGTGCAGGCCGATGGTGGCCGCTTGATTCTGACCGGCAAGGTCACCGATCCCAAGATGATCGAGGACTTAACCAAGATGTCCACCGTATATTCAAACCAGGTCGTCAACTCGCTCACCTTGGGTATTTTTCATGATCGCCAGGTGCTACTCGAGGTCAAATTCGCGGAAGTAGACCGTACCAAGTTCGCGCAATTTGGCGTGAATCTTCTGTCAACGGGCGCGGGCAACACCCTTGGCTCGACTACGACGGGACAGTTCGGAGGGATCGGCGCGCAGCATATCACTGACATAGCTGGTCCTGGAACACACGGTGGTCCATTTACGACGGACCAGACCATTAACAACGTGCTGAATATCTTCCTGTTCAGATTCGATATTCATTTCGGAGCGGTGATTCAGGATCTAGAGCAGAAGAGTGTGCTCCAGATTCTGGCCGAGCCGAACTTGATGGCACTGAACGGGCAAAAGGCCACATTCCTTGCAGGAGGGGAGTTTCCGTTTCCACTGGTTCAGCCAGGAAATGGCTTTACGGCTGTGACGATTCAATTCAAGCCCTTCGGTGTGAAATTGGATTTCACCGGCAACATCTCGAATGATGGGACGATTCGGCTTCATGTCGCCCCTGAGGTGAGCACGTTGGATTTCACCAATGCTTTGGCAATACAAGGGTTCACAGTCCCAGCCATCTCGACGCGTCGGGCAGAAACGGATATCGAGCTAAAGGATGGCCAATCGTTCGGAATCGCCGGGCTGCTGGATAATCGGGCGCAAGCTCAACTGAATAAAATTCCCGGGATCGGCGATATACCCGTTCTCGGCCAGTTGTTCCGGTCGAGAAACATCAACAAGAGCAAGACCGAACTGATGGTATTGGTAACACCCCACATCGTCGATCCTGTGCACACAACAACTCCTCCCCCCGCCAATCCTAATCTTTCCGTCCCCTTTCTCGATAAGCCGAAGTTCGACGAGCACATGCCGGGACACGAAAAGACTGAATCATCCCCTTCCCCGACTCCGAGCGCAAAATGAGTGCAATGACATCCAAGAATCCATTGCAGGCTTCGTCATCGCGGGAGGGTATTCCGCCGGGTGAGCCGCTGTCGCTGGTCAGTATCTGTTTGGATAAGGACACCTGGGGGATCCTGAAACTCTTTGCCGATTCCACACCTGTTGTTCGGCTGCAGAAGCATCTGGGCGACTATCGACTGGACGATCACGAATCCGTGCTGGAGTGGGTGGGAGATCCGGCGCCCGACATCTGTCTTCTGGACTTCGATGGCGACCGCCGCAGCGCCGCGATGGTGGCGGAAAGAATTCACGCCGACGCTCCGGATAGTGCGATCTTTGCTGTGTCATCGCAGTCGCAACCCGATTTGATCATCCAGGCAATGCGAAGCGGCTGCAGCGAGTATCTGCTAAAGCCTCTCGATCCCGAGCAGTTGCTGAATGCCGTAGCGCGGGTCGGAGGGCGGAGGAGAGAAAAGAAAGAGAGTGACCGCGGCCAAATGTCGGCTTTTATCGGCGCAAAGGGTGGCTGCGGTGTTACTACGCTGGTTACGCAACTGGGAGCTTCGCTGGCCGGCTATTGCAGCCGGAAGACCCTGGTGGTCGACCTGCACCCTGATTTCGGCGATGCCGCGCTCTACCTGGGATTGACGAAGTATCGTTATCACTTTTTCGAGCTGGTAGAGAACACGGACCGCCTTGATGCTGACCTGCTGCAGAGTTTTGTTCTGCACCACTCGAGCGGTCTTGACTTGATCCCGGCGCCCCACGGGACCGAACCGGCCCGCCGGACAGCCCCTGGGGCTCTGAACCACGTAATCGAGTTCGTCCGCTCGCGCTACGAGTTCATCTTGGTAGATCTGCCACCAGGGCTAAACGATGAAAATCTGGATCTGCTCCGTCACTGCGATCAAGTCAATGTGGTCACAGTTGCAGAAGTTTCTGCTCTGCGCAATGTAGTGCGACAGACCGACTATCTTACGCGGAAACACATCGCGGCCGAGCGGATCAAGGTGGTCTTGAATCGGCATCAGAAGCGAGCCCTGATTACAGAAGCACAGATTGAGAAAAGCATCGGGCAGAAAATTTTCTGGAAGGTTCCAAATCAGTACGTGCACGTGGTGAAGACCATCAGCGGCGGTGACCCAACAGGCCAAGTTTCCACTTCCGATGTGGCAAAGAATCTGCAGGATTGGGCTGCAGCTATTGGTAAGAAGGCTGGCGCGGAGGAGAAAAAAAAGGAAGGCCGCAGAATGTTGACGTTCTGGAATCGCTGAGTTTTGACGAGTAAGTAAGGGGGGATCATGGGTGATTTAAATCAAGTAGTTATATCGGGCGCGGTCGCGGCTGTCCCCGTAGCCGATAATGGGAAGAAAGCAGGCTTGAATTTTAAGGTTTACCAGGAGCTGAAGTCGAGTGTTCATCGCGATCTTCTTAATAAGATCGACGTCGAAAAAGTTGCGACCATGCGTGACGAGCGTACTCGCAGCCAGGCATTGGCAGTGATTCAGGACTTGGTCGCAAATCTTCAGACACCTCTAAGTGGTAGAGAGAGAGAGCGCCTGTCGTTGGAAGTTCTGGACGAGGTGTTCGGCTTGGGCCCGTTGGAGCCGCTTTTGCAGGACCCGGGCATTAACGACATCCTGGTGAATGGGCACAAGCTGGTTTACGTAGAGCGGGCTGGGATTTTGGAAGAGACCAACATCCGCTTTAAGGACGACACTCACCTGATGCACATCATCGACAAGATCGTTTCTGGCGTTGGCCGGCATGTGGACGAGTCCTCGCCTATGGTCGATGCACGACTAGCGGATGGATCGCGCGTGAACGTGATTATTCCTCCGTTGGCTATTGATGGTCCACATCTTTCCATTCGCCGTTTTGGGCACGTTCCTATCTCGGAAGACGATCTGTTGGCCAATCAAACGCTTACTCCGCAGATGCTAGAACTGATTCGAGGGGCAGTGAAATCGCGCCTCAACATCGTAATTTCTGGCGGAACCGGCGCTGGCAAGACTACGCTGTTGAATGTTTTGTCAGGCTATATCTCCGACAAAGAACGTATCGTAACCATCGAGGATTCGGCCGAGCTGATCATGAAACAGCGGCACGTGGTCCGGCTCGAGTGCCGGCCCGCAAACGTTGAAGGCACAGGGGCGATAAAGCAGCGGCAACTGCTCATTAACAGCTTGCGTATGCGCCCCGATCGCATTGTTGTCGGCGAGGTCCGCGGCGAAGAGGCACTGGACATGCTTCAAGCGATGAATACCGGCCACGATGGCTCGCTGACGACGGTCCACGCGAACAACCCTCGCGACGCTATATCTCGTATGGAGACTATGGCTTTGATGGCCAATCTGAATCTGCCTGAAAAAGCAGTGCGCCGGCAGATTGCTTCCGCAGTCTCCATCGTGATTCAGGTAGCACGTATGAGCGACGGTACCAGACGGGTAACCCATCTGACCGAAATCACCGGCATGGAAGAAGACACGGTAAGCATGCAGGACGTTTTCTTGTTCGAGAAGCAGGGGATTTCGCAGGGTCGCGTAGTAGGGAACTTTACGGCTACGGGAATTCGCCCAAAGTTCGCGGATCGATTGAAAGCTTCTGGCATCAATGTTCCAGCTTCTTTGTTCGAGCATTCGTTGAACGTGTAGTAACTCTGAGGTAAAGGTATGGTGACGGTACTCCTTTTCATCTTGCTGCTGATCTCCAGCTTCGGAGTGGTGCTGTACTTCTTGAAGCCCACCAAGACTGAAGCAGCGGTTGAGCAGCACCTTGCGACAATAGAGGACAGCCGCGGGGCCGGTGTGAATGCTGATGGCACCATCCTCAAGCAGGCTCCGCTGAGCTCCAACCCGGTTGTGGATGATTTGATCCGGCGCCTGCCTGGGACGTTGGGACTGGCCAGTCTTATTAAGCAGGCCGGAGAAACCTGGCAGGTTGGCTCGGTGCTGGTTGGGTCTGTCACAGCACTGGTGGTCGGAAGCTGGATCGCCTCATACTTCATGCCTACTGATGTCCTGAGTGCGATAGTCGGGGTTCTGCTGGCCGCTTCTCCGATTATTTATCTCTACGTCCTTCGCGAGATTAGATTCAGAAAATGTGATTCCTTGCTGCCGGAAGCTGTCGACCTTATGGCTCGTGGGCTGCGTGCTGGCCATGCGGTTCCAGCGGTACTGGAGATGGTGGGCCGTGAGATCGCAGAACCATTGGCGGGTGAGTTCCGTGCCCTTGCCGAGGAACAGGCCCTCGGACTTCCGCTCAGAGATGCCATGCTGAATTTAGTGGAGCGTATGCCGCGTGATGATATGCGCTTCCTCGCTACTGCGATACTTCTGCAGAAAGAGACCGGAGGAAATCTGGCCCAGATTCTTGATAAAACTGCCGCACTGGCGAGAGAGCGGTCGCGACTACGTGGCCAGCTTAGGATTTACACGGCGCAGGGCCGAATCACAGGCTGGATTCTGTGTATAGCTCCGTTCATTATGTTTGGCCTGATCAGCACGGTGAATTGGAGTTACGAGAAGATTCTTTTTACAGATCCGTCAGGTTTACACGTGATCTACTTTGGAATGGTGATGATGGTAATCGGTATTCTGGTCATTCGAAAAATTATCGATATCAGGATCTAAAGCCTATGACGCCGATGACAATAGTGCTCGCCCTGGCCTCGTTTGTTGGCTTCCTGCTCCTGTTTCTTCTGATGCTGCCGAGATCGTCGGCTCAAAGCGCGCTGCTGGAGCAGGTCACGCGTGATGCCCGGGATACCGCAGAGGGGACTGAGGCTCGATCGTGGCGCTCGGTCGTGAGTGCAGATTTCCTGGCAAAACCTTTTGTCGTGATTCGCAAGCTGATGACTCCGAAGCCGGATCCTGATCTCCTACGGAGGCTCATGCTGGCAGGCTACAGGAAACCCGCCCACGCGGACATTTTTCTTGGGGCACGACTGGCGCTGCCGGCGGTGCTCGGTTTTGTGGTGGTGTTGCTGGCGACCGGAAACGTGCTGTTTTTCTTCTTTATCACCATTGTAGTTGCTTTCTTTATACCTGATTTCTGGCTCTCACGCGAGATCAACAAACGCAGAGAGAAAATTCGCCGGAGCCTGCCCGATGCTCTGGATTTGCTGGCAATTTGCATGGAAGCCGGTTTGGGACTGGATCAGGGTATCGTGCGCGTGGGTCAGGAATTGTATGTGAGCCACCGCGAATTGAGTGAAGAGCTTTTGCAAATCAATTTTGAACAGCGTGCCGGCGTTGCCAGAATTACGGCATGGAAATCGTTCGCAGATCGGGTGAATCTCGAGAGTGTGCGCTCCTTTGTGGCCATGCTGGTTCAGACAGACCGCTTCGGAACACCACTTTCCAAATCGCTTGGTAATTTTTCGGACGCGTTACGTACCCAGAGGCGGCAACAGGCAGAAGAAGCGGCGGCGAAGACGACAATCAAGCTGGTTCCACCGCTGGTGTTCTTTATTTTTCCG
>MNGW01000098.1 GCA_001918935.1 Acidobacteriales bacterium 13_1_40CM_3_55_5
GATTTCGTGGAGAGGAAGAAGAAACGGCGCACAAAACAGCAATCCGCCCGACACGCCGCGCGGCATGCGCACTTTGTCACCAGAAAATGGGCGAAAAAATTAAGTAACTACTTAAACATCTGACGGATAGACTGTCAAGCCGGGTACGATTTCTTTCGCCTTGTTTGGGTCAGATGCGCCGAGATTGCGGCAGAGATGCCGTAGTCGGGCACAAAAGTGGCCGACGCGAACCAACAGAGCAGGTGGTTGGCCGGAAATTTATTGCACATTCTTTCATCCGGGGTGCGACGCTAGCCTGGAATTTCTCCTCAAGTTGTTCATTTCATTTCGATAGCACTATCTCTTTTTGGCCGCCTTGTGGCACCAGGATTGCTCCTATCTCCCCAGTCTCCATGTGTCTGCCCCTTAGCTTATCGGATTGCCGGCTCGGACCGGACTTCGCGAAGCAGTAACCGAGTCAGTTCCTTGCAATTTTTTAGTCTTGCAAACGGATAACAAGTAAGTGACTCTTGATTTCGAGAGTGCAAATTTTTTCATCAAAGGGAATTTGGGCGCCCAAGTTCGTGATCTCAGAATACGGCCGGAAGTCAGGATTGAAATGCTCTTAGGAAAAGAAAGCACCATGTTGCAGTCAACACAAGAACGACGCGTGATGCGACGCTTCGACATGCGTCTTCCGGCATCGGTCAAAGTTGACGGTGTTGCGCTCGATGAGTTCTTGACCGAGACGCAAAATGTCAGCGCTCGCGGAGTTTTCTTTTACCTTGACCGGCCCGTTGCGGAAGGGTCCAACATTGAAGTGACTTTAACTTTCCCGCCCCATGTCACCCTTACCGACTCGGTCCGTGTACGTTTCAGAGCGCGAGTGATCCGGGTGGAGACACCTCTGCCGGCTTCGCGCGTTGGCGTCGCGGCTATGATTGAAGAATATGAGTTCCTGCGCTCGGCGTCAGCAGAGGAAATGCTTAACGAAACGCAATAGGCTTCTGTCCCCACGCAGATCGCAGCGTTAATCTGAGCCACCCAAAAACACAACGACGCCCGATCCAGACACTACTTCTGATTTAATTCCTGGATCTTGTTTCGCAGGCGAATGTAGCGGCGCAGCACGAACGCTAGATAGCTAATGTGGATGATCCAAGTGGCGGTGTAGGCGGCGTACAGAAATTTCATGGCGCACCCCCGGAGTCGAGCAGGGCTTCCAGGGCCTCGGTTTCTTCCACTTCACGTTGCAGTAGTTCCAAGCGGTAGCGCGACCAGCAGACCAGCCCCGCAAAACACAAAAAGGCTGCCCAGTTAATCAGCGCGACCTGCAGCATTTTGGGATCAATCGAGCCTCCACCGCCAATCACCGGCTGCGGGTGCTGAGTGCGGAAGAACCAGATGGAAAAATAAACCAGCGGAACATCGAGCGCGCCAAACACCGCGAGGACGGCAGCCATGAGTGGGGTTTGTCCGCTGCTGGAGAAACGGCGAAGCATCAAGTAGCTCACGTAGATCAACCACAGCACCAGAGTTGAGGTGAGACGAATGTCCCACGTCCACCAGATTCCCCATACTGGACGCGCCCACAGCGGGCCCGTGACCAGCACAACCGTGCAGAAGACTACGCCGACTTCAGCGGTAACCAGCGCGAGGATGTCCGCCTTGATGCTTCGTCGAATGAGATATACGACGGAAGCGACAAAATTAACGGTGAACAGCAAGAATGCGGTCCAGGCGGAGGGCGCGTGATAGTAGAAAATGCGCTGCACCTCCCCCATGCTCTGCTCGATGGGAGCTCCGATCAGTGCTTCATAAAGGCCGTAGCTGAGGAGCGCGGCCGTCAGCACACCGAGAATGGGAAATGCACGCCTTAACACTCGTTTCTCATTCCGCGTTCAATACTTTGTCGAACAAAAGCAAGCAAGCTGTGGTGAATACCACATTGTAAGCGGCCAGCAGCACGATCCAAAATTTCGGAGAGTAATCTCCCGTCAGGATTGCGGTGGTTCCTTCGACCGTCGCCAGCAACGCCGGAATCGAGATGGGAAAGAGGAGTAGCGGCAGCATGATTTCGCGGCTGCGCGTTCGCAACGACATGGCTGCGAAGAAAGTGCCGTTGACTACCAACGCCCATGTCCCGAGCGCAGAGACGATCAACAACTGGTAAGCAGCACCAAGGGCACGCAAGTTATAAAACACGATGAAGAGCGGGGTCATGAAGGCTTCCAGGACGATGACAAAAATAAAATTTCCTAAAGCCTTGGCCAGAAACAGCGCATTGGCCGGAGCGGGAGAAACGCGATAGGCGTCCAGAACCTGGTTGCGCAATTCTCGCGCCCAAGTCTGATTCAGCGCCACCACCGCCGCGAACAGGAAGGCGACCCACACCAGACCGCCAGCGATGCGGCGTGACTCTTCCGCAGTGGGATCGAACGAGAAGCTGAAGATCACTACGACCAGCAGCGCAAAGAACAGCATGGAATTGATCGCATCTTTGGAGCGCCACTCCAGACGCAGGTCTTTGCTCAGACTTGCTCTGGTGAGAGTTGCCAATGCGCTCATGGCGCCTCCGCCGTCATCCACTCTCGGGTGCGACGGACAATCACACCCGCTTCCATGTGCACAAACTCATCGGCCGCATGCTCCAGTTGCGACGCCTGGTGAGTGACCACGAAGATTGTCTTGCCTGCATCCCGCAGTTGCGTGAGGAGGTGCGTCATCTGGCGGGCAGAGCGCGCGTCTACATTGGAAAAGGGTTCATCCAGCAAGAGAACCTTTGGATCGTGAATCAGGGCGCGGGCCAGGGACATCCGCTGGCGCATACCTTGCGAATACTGTCCCACCGGACGAATCAGAGTGGGATCTAGTCCGACGGCGGAGATTGTTCGGGCACAACGCTCGTCGTCTCGGATCTCATAGAGGCGCGCGAAGTAGCGCAGGTTTTCCATGCCACCCATCTCGTCATAGAGCAGCGAAGGATGCGCCATATAACCTAGCTGCCGGCATACCGAACGAAGATCCGTGGTTCCCAGCATTGAAATACTTCCACGCGTGGGCTGGGTCAGGCCTGCGAGCGAACGCAGCAGCGTCGTCTTTCCGGCTCCGTTCTCGCCAACGATGGCATAGAGGCGTCCGGCAACGAATTCGGCACTCACTCCGCGCAAAGCAGCAAAGCGGCCAAACTGTTTGACCAGATCATGGATAACGATGATGGGGTCTGCAGCAGCGTGTAAGGATTGGTTCACAGGCAATCGGAGGACATGAACAGCACAGTTGGTTCTGACGCAACGAATCTATGCATTTTTTGAGCAGTTTGCAAATCAGGGTTTATGGAACCGGGGCTTCGCACCTGGCGCCGACTTAAAGCTCTTTAGTATAAGTCTGCTTTTTCAATGTCGAACCGCTGCGCGCTGGGCTGAGCATAGACTTGAATTGGCGCTTTTTGTAGCATGCCCGCATGAAAAAAGTGAAATCTGGCAAGCGCAATTCTGCCGAGAAAGGCACTGGCGCTCCGAAGGATTTTGACGAATACCTTGCTGGCGTCCCGGAACCTGCCCGCGGCACCTTGAATAGGATTCGCGCCGTCATTCGATCCGCTATGCCAGCGGATGCTGCCGAGGCCATCAGCTACGGAATACCGGCGTTCAAGTACAAAGGATCTCTGGTGTGGTACGCTGCCTTTTCGAACCATTGCAGTTTGTTCCCCACTGCATCTGTGCTCGAGGCGTTCAAGAACGAACTTAAGGGCTTCTCCACATCCAAAGGGACCATCCATTTCCCCACGGACAAGCCTCTGCCGACTGCACTTGTTAAGAAACTAGTGAGGGCGCGCGTCGCGCAGAATGAGAGCAAGAAACGGAATTAACCTATGACGCCGCGTGACGGGTCAGCGCAGGTTAGTTGGCTGACTGGGTCGACACGCGCGGTTGAACTTGCGTCATGCTCTTTCGCGGTTCTAGACGGGGTTCCCATGGTGGGAGCACCGGGCTGCTGAGGGGCATACTTGGACGCGCATTTTGCCTGCAATTGTTTCGCCTGGAAAACGCCGTCGCGGCCGAAGCTGCCTTCGGCGAGCGCCTGAGAATTGTCTTTGAAAGTATCTGGTGGCGCTTCGGTGCCGTTATATACAACGCGTAAACTTTGATCCTGTTCGATGAGTACGAATTCCACACGGGTTCCGGTCCGCCGGATCGAGCCAGGCTCAACATTTCCAGCAACGCGCAGCCGCTTGCTGTAGGCGCTGTCGCCCATTCCGCGCAGCTCTTTGATGGTCAGGTAGTAACTTTTGCTTTCCTGCACGCCGGTGTACGCCAGGTAGGCCAACGACATCAGGATAAGGGCAGTTGCGCCGCCGAATTTCAGGTATTTGCTGGTTTCCTTAGACATAGACAACCGCGACTCTGAGCAAAGTCTATTCTCTTCTCAGCTTCGGTGCGGGGTCAAGCGGTCCCGCGAGCAATTTCGCGCGCTGCGCGCACTCCGGAATGGAGGGCGCCCTGAATCCATCCCGACCATGGCGAAGCGTGCTCACCGGCGAAATGGATGCGTCCTTCAGGGGTCGCGAGATAAGGCACCACGGTGCGAAATTGTCCTGGTTTGGTCACCATGAAAGCGCCTTTGGAAAAAGGATGGTTCAGCCACGACCATGTCGTTGCGCCTTCAAAGTTGTCGCGCATCCCCGGATGGATTTGCTCGAAGAGATCCAACGAGCGCTGCACCCGCGCTTCTTCGCTCATGCTGGAATATTCCCTGGCGAGATCTTCATAGGTGTAGGACATCACAATGCCGCGCTTTCCAGGCTGGTTGTAAGTGGGACTCCAAACCTCCATGGGCTGGTCGACGGTGGCGAATCCGTTACGACCATCCGCCTCCCAGAAGCGGGTTTTGGTTTGCGCATACGCACGCGTTACCGGTGACAAGTAAGCGTTCTGGATGGCAAAAGCTTTGTTCGTCGACCATTGGGGACGTACCTCGATGTCGCGCAGAACAGTGAACGGCAGGGTGCAGATCATACGGTCTGCCAGCAGCCTGTGATGGGAACCGGCGTTGGTGTAAGTAACTTCCACATTCGTGGGTGTCTGCGCGATTCGCTCTACTACGGCACCGTAACGGATGTTGTCGCGGAGAGCGTCCGCCATGGCGTGCGGCAAGCGATCGTTGCCGCCGCGGATCTTCCATAACATCGGCACCGCGTGGCTGACCGAATCGTGAACAAAATCGAGAAGCGAGTCGCTCTCGAATCCCTGAGAAAGATAGAGGATCGCGTCCGGAGACGCGCGCTGCTGACGAAGATAATCGCCTAAGCTGATGTTGCCCCACGCGGCTAGCGAAGGAAGTGGCCACGCCTCCGCGGGAAGAGCGCGGGCTTTGTCCTGGAGCGGTCCCAGATACTTTTTAGCCAGGCCGCCGAAACCGACCGCGCGCTCTTCGGTTGTGAGATTCACATTCAGATGCGTCAGATCCGGATCATGACCGTGAGGCACGACTTGCCGCTGGCCGCGCCACAGAAAAACGTCCGCACCCGATTGCGGGAAGAATGGATCCAGTTCCAGCTTAAAACGCTTCACATAATCGAGCGTAAGCGTGTGGGTTATGGGGATACGGCCCGCACCGGCTTCGGCATACAAGCCATCCGAGAATGGCGCGCGAAGCGTATAGACACGCCCTCCGGGACGTAACTGCGCTTCGAGGATGGTGACATCATGTCCGGCTTGTAGAAGTTCCAGGCCGGCAGCCAAACCGGAGATTCCCGCTCCCAGGATCATCACTTTTTTTGCAGGCCCTTGCCGCGCCGGCGAACCTCCCGTTTGCAATCCGCGCAAAGGACTGGTGTACAAACTCAGTGCAGCCATGCTGCTGAGCTGCAGGAACTGGCGACGATCCATCAAAAAACCTCCGGAATTGTCAGCCCGCTGGTCGATGACCTGAGCGCTATTACTTCTCGGCCCCTACAGAAATAACATACGTTGAGGTCGCGTGATCTCGTAGCTCCGGCGGCTCACCAATTCCCTTCCCGGTCGCGGCGTATAATCGAGATTCATCCACAGCGTTCCCCAGCCCCGCACCGAGTGGATTGTCCGTCGCAAAAGTGAGAACGCCTGCGGCAATTTTTCCCAGATGAATTATGCACGTAAGGGCGTGATCACCGAAGAGATGGAGTATGTGGCCCGCCGGGAAAAGCTGTCCGCAGAACTAATTCGTGACGAAGTGGCGCGCGGCCGCATGATTATTCCCGCCAACATCCATCACCCTGAGCTGGAGCCGATGGCGATCGGCGTGGCATCCCTCTGCAAGATCAACGCGAATATCGGAAACTCGGCAGTAACTTCGAACGTTGATGAAGAACTTCACAAGTTACACACGGCTGTCCACTTTGGCGCCGACACGGTGATGGACCTCTCTACCGGCGGCGATATCCATGAAATCCGCGAGGCGATCCTGCGACACTCGCCTGTTCCTATCGGAACTGTGCCGATCTATGAAGCTATTTCGCGAGTGAAACGGATCGAAGATCTGAGCGCCGAAGTGATGCTCGAAGTGATTGAGGAACAGGCAGAGCAAGGCGTGGACTACATGACCATTCATGCCGGCGTGCTTATCCAGTACCTGCCGATGATTGCCAAGCGCATTACGGGAATCGTGAGCCGCGGGGGTGCGATTCTTGCCCAATGGATGGCGCATCATCACCGGCAGAATTTTCTGTACGACCGTTTTGAGGACATCTGCAAGATTTTCGCCAAGCACGACGTATCGTTTTCGTTGGGCGATGGATTGCGTCCCGGCTGCGTCGCCGATGCCAGCGATGAAGCGCAATTTGCGGAACTCAAAACGCTCGGCGAGCTGACCAAGAAAGCCTGGGAATATGACGTCCAAGTCATGATTGAAGGCCCAGGCCACGTCCCGCTCGACAAGATCAAAGAGCAAGTGGAGAAAGAAAACGAACTCTGCTACGAAGCGCCGTTCTATACGCTGGGCCCGCTGGTGACGGATATAGCCCCTGGGTACGATCACATTACATCCGCGATTGGCGCGGCCATGATCGGATGGCATGGCGCGGCCATGTTGTGCTACGTCACGCCTAAAGAACATCTCGGGCTGCCCAATGAAAAAGATGTGAAGGACGGCATTATTGCCTACAAAATCGCCGCCCATGCGGCCGACATCGCGCGTCACCGTCCAGGCGCTCGCGATCGCGATGACGCACTCAGCTATGCGCGCTATAAATTCGATTGGGAAAAACAGTTCGCGTTGTCACTCGATCCCGCTACGGCACGTTCCATGCATGATGAAACCCTGCCCGACGACTACTACAAAGAAGCAGCCTTCTGCTCCATGTGCGGTCCGAAGTTCTGTTCGATGAACTATTCCAGCAAAGTGGACGACTACAACAAGCAGGTGCACGGGCTGGAAAAGAAAGATTATTCAGAACTGGTGGAGAAGCTGGTCTCTTTAAAGTAGGAATTGCTGGGATGCACCTAACTGAAGTTAATCCAAGTCCGAGTGCTGTTTGACGCCGGCGTTCTTTTGCGCCTGGGTGTGTGAAGCGGCGGGGCGCTTGTTGTAACGCACGACGGTATCCTCGGCGACCATGTCAGATTCCGCGTGGCCGGCAGAACGATGTGCGGAGGAAGGCGGGCGGGGCTCGGAAGAACGAGGCTTTACTCTTACCAGCCGGTCGTCAGCCTGATCGTCGGATTCGGGAACAATTCTGGGGGCTGCCGGCTCGACTGCAAGAGCGGGATGCAAACCCACGACATCCGATCCGCGAGTCGAGGGCAATTCCGAAGCCCCTACCTTAGCGTCGAGGGGAAGCGCACGAACAATCCTGGCTTTTTCAAAAGGTACTGGCTGCTGTGCTTCGATCGAGCGCTGCATTACATTGGCGGGCAGCGGTGAAAACCGGTTCACGGACGCGCCTACCAACAACGCCGCGACGGCGACCATAGCTAAAACCGTAGCTGTCTTCCAGAATACCTCGTCGTTTTGAAGAACCTGTTTCTGCAGGATTTTCTGGCGATACGTATTAGGACGCACCGGCACGGCATTCTGCATCAGCGGCACTACTTGCGGCAACTGCTCGTTGAAAACGGGCTTGGCGCGGTTTGTGAGAGGGACAGCGAACACAGGTTCTTTGACCACCGATTTCGGAAGCGGTGAATTTTGTGTAGCGATTTCGGGTGCCAGAGGATGCCAAATTGGCCAATCGGAAGTCGGTTCGGTTTTTACAACCGAAACATCCTCCTGCAGAATTACTGGAGTGGTTTCGAACAATGGTTGGTGTCGCGTTTCCGAAACAGCTTCGGCTTCTGAGCGAGAAACTTCTTCGAGCTCAATAATTGCTGGATCTTCCGCGATCACTTCTGGCTGCGTTTCAATTGCTTGGGTTTCTACTAGAGGAACGGGTTCGAGTTCGACAACGGCCGGGGCTTCCGCCATGGTTTCCGGTTTCGTTGGCAAAATTGAGCCGGTTTCTGCCAGAGAGACTGCTTCTGTCTCGATCATCGCCGGAACGTCTACCACTTGTTCGGGCTGTGTTTCCGAATATTCTCCAGGATCAATTTCCGCCGCAGCCAGCCGCGCTTCATGCGCCGGTGCCTCTTTTTCCATCGTGAAGGGCTGCCCGGCTTCAGGCGCTGGCTCAGCGAATTGCCCGGCAAGCGGTGCCGCGAGCTCAGAATCGGAAATAATTTCTGGGAGTGCGCTCACTTCAGTTGGCGCAACCGAGGCGGACAGATCAACAAAAGGTTCCGCTACCTCGCTGACTGCAATCTGTTGTGACTCCGACCGATCATCTGATTGGTGCATTGCGGCAAGATCCTCAACCTGATCGGCCTCCACTCTCGGGATGGCATCGGACGCGAGTTCTGGCTCGCGCATAAAAGGGAGCACCGACACTGGCCGGGGATTCCCGGTGATCGCGCCGGGAGCGATGAAGACGCGTTTGTCCTGGGTACGCGCGATTGCGCTGGCGCTGGTGAGCGCTTCCTCGAATGCGCACTCTTCGACCGTAATTTCCAGATCGGCGGGTTCCGAGGAAATTTCGTCGGGCGATTTGGTTACAACTTCGAATCCCCGCGCACGTAAATCTTGGGCGAGTGCGTCGGTATCTTCCGCCAACCTGGTAACAATCCTAGCCAGAGGCATATGGGCCCTTGTCGCGGTCGACAATCAAAATCAGGAATTGCTGTCGCCCTGATCAAAGTTTTCTGGGCAACGCATAAGGCGCAGCCTAGGTCTAACCGCGAACCATTAGGATGCACCCAGAGCCGTATCAGTTTACCGCAAAAGAAGATGGGCGGGACATGGCTCCAGAAAGGACTGCAGCCGAGCCAGAGAAAAGTTTTGCACACCCCTGGCGGCTGTAGGGCGAACTAGGTCGCCTCGTTGAGGCGGCAACCCGTGCCAGGCTCGGGTCGCGGAGCTCGGCCAGGCCGCCGTAATGCTAAACCAAGTGAAGCAGCCCAAAGCCTATGACCGGATTTGCCCGGTACCGATGACCTCATATTTAGTAGAGGTTAATTCGGCCAGGGCAAATGGTCCGCGGCAGTGCAACTTCTGGGTGCTGATGCCCATTTCCGCGCCGAATCCGAACTCGGCCCCATCGGAACGTGCGTTCTGCTCGTCGCGCGTGACGATAGCTTCAGAATGTTTGGTGGAATGGCGGTTGATGTGCGCGATGGCTTCTTTCACGTCGAGAAGCACGCGAATTGCGATGCAGAGCCGCAGATATTCTTCTCCCCAATCTTGGGGCACGACGGGAATCACATTCAATCCCGCAGCCAGCCGGCAGGTGGCTTCATCGCCACGCACTTCTACTCCGCAGTCCAGCAGCTTTTTTACGATTCGCGGGACGTAATCCGACGCGATGCGCTCGTGGACCAGCAACTTTTCGGCTGCATTGCACACAGAGGGGCGCTGTGTCTTGGCGTTGATCACTATGCGGTCGGCCATATCGAAGTCAGCCGACTCGTCCACAAAGATGTGACAGTTCCCTGCTCCGGTTTCAATCACCGGCACAGCAGAGTTCTCGGTCACGTAGGTAATCAGCTCCGGGCCGCCGCGAGGAATGATGACGTCCACCAGGCCACGGGCTTTGATCAGTTCCTGCACCGAATCGCGAGTGCTCGAATCCAGAAGTTGAATCGCGCCTTCAGGCACGCCCACGACGCTGGTAAGAATTTCGACCAATCGCTGATTGCTGTGGGCGGCTTCCTTGCCTCCGCGAAGAACAATGGCATTGCTGGTCTTCAGAGCCAGGGCTACCGTGTCCACCGTGACGTTCGGCCGAGATTCGTAGATGATGCCGACCACACCCAGGGGCACGCGTACTTTTCGGATGCGCAGACCGTTGGGGCGCTCCCACTCTGCCAATCTTTCATAGACCGGATCAGGCAGGTTCGCGACCTCGCGCAGGCCGCGAGCTATTTCTGCGATGCGCTCGGCGTTCAGCAGCAGGCGATCCCGCATGGGGCCGGCGAGTCCCGACGATTCCAAGTCCGCCCGGTTGGCTTCGAGGATGCTATTTTCGCCAGCCTCAATCGCCTTGGCCATGACCAGCAGCATGGCATTTTTCTGAATTGTCGAGAGCTGCGCCAGCTGGGTGGAGGCTTCGCGCGAGCGCAGTAATTTCTCGTGCGTCGAAACAGGCGTGCTGACGGTGGTTGCCATCTCAGGTTGTCCTGCGTAGCGGCGGAAAATAAGTGCCGATCTTGCGCGCGACCGCCCAGTCAAGCGCGTGCGGATGATGGCCGTTCACGATGGCGACGTGCGCTCCGGCTTCGCTCGCCAGTTTCGCGGCACGCAGCTTGGATCGCATCCCTCCGGTGCCGAGCTTGCTCTGACCATTGCATACCGCTTCCATCTTCGGAGTCAGCTTGCGTACGATCCGCAGAAGTCGCGGACGTTTGCCATTGGGCACGTAGAAGCCATCCACATCGGTCAGGAGAATCAGCCAATCGGCTTGGACTGCAGTAGCGAGGAGGGCGCTGAGTTCATCGTTGTCGCCGAATGCGCCCTCAAGTTCGCGCACCGAGACACTGTCATTTTCATTGACGACCGGGACCACTCCCAGCTTCAGCAGTTCATGAAGTGCATTTTGTAAGTTGGTATAACGCACGGTAGAAGTGAAGTCGTCATTTGCGAGCAGTAACTGGGCGACGACTTTCTTACCGAAAAAGAGTTGTTCGTAGGTATGCATCAGCAAACTCTGACCGACCGCAGCGCAGGCCTGCATGCGGGGGACGTTGGACGGCTTTTCGCTCAGTCCAAGGTTCGACATCCCGGAAGCGATCGCGCCCGAGGTGACGATCAAATACTCGTGACGCGGGAGATCAAGCTGGTCGACCAGTCCCCGCATCAATGCGGTGTCGATGCGGCCACCGGGAGCGATCAGGCTAGTACCGACTTTGACGACGAGACGCATGTGGCCTATCTAATTTAGCAATTCAAGCGCGGTTTGGGCATGGCAATCTGTGCCGCCGCGGCGATTTGGCAAGGTAAACTTAGGACATGGCAGCGAAAGACTCCACTCAACGCTTTTCTTCGCGGGTGGACAATTACGTTCGCTATCGGCCCGGCTACCCTTCCGAGGTCCTGGAATTACTTAAGTCCGAATGCGGGCTTAAGCCGAGTTCCATCCTCGCCGACATTGCTTCGGGCACCGGTATCCTGACCCGCATGTTGCTGGAAAACGGCAATCGGGTGTTCGGAGTTGAGCCCAATCTTGATATGCGGCAGGCGGGAGAGCAACTGCTGGCCCGCTATCCTGGATTTACCAGCATTGCGGGAAGCGCCGAAGCGACCACTCTGCACGATCACAGCGTGGATATCATTACGGCCGCCCAGGCGGCGCACTGGTTCGAACGGGAAAAAGCTCGCCGGGAGTTTGTACGGATTCTTGTCCCCGGCGGCTGGACCGTGCTGCTGTGGAACGAACGCGATACTGACTCGACCCCATTTTTGCGCGAGTATGAACAGTTGCTGCTTACTTACGGGACTGACTATAAAGAGGTGCGGCACGAACGGACTACGGACGCAATTGATACATTCTTTGCGCCGTCACCATTTCGGGCGAAAGTGTTTCCCTATAGTCAGGAACTTGATGCCAAGGCTCTCGAAGGCCGGTTGCTGTCTTCTTCCTACACGCCGCAACCGGAAGATGCGAGTTACGAATCCATGGTTCGCGAGTTGCGCCGCGTATTTGATCGATATCAACTCAATGGACGGGTTTCGTTTGAGTACACCACACGGGTGTATTACGGTCGGCTGGAGTAAAAGAAATAAGCTGAGGAGAACCTTTGCCAGACGAAAAAAGCCTGCACATGACTCCGGAAGAGTTCCGACGTCACGGGCACACGGTGGTGGACTGGATCGCGGATTACTATGCACGCATTGAGTCCCTTCCCGTGCTTTCCCAAGCAAAGCCGGGCCAGATTCGCGGATCGTTGCCGCCGGAGCCTCCCGAGAGCGGCGAATCGTTTGACACTATTCTGCACGATGTTGAAAAACTGATTCTTCCCGGCATCACACATTGGCAATCGCCGAATTTCTTTGCCTTTTTTCCCGGCAATGCTTCGGGACCTGCCATCCTGGGTGATCTGCTGTCCTCGGGACTAGGCGTACAGGGGATGCTGTGGGTCACCAGCCCAGCTTGCACTGAACTCGAGACTCATGTGCTCGACTGGCTGGTAAAGATGCTCGACTTGCCGCAACAATTTCTTTCGTCGAGCACCGGTGGAGGCGTTATTCAGGACACCGCATCGAGCGCTTCGCTTTGCGCTCTCCTGGCGGCGCGCGAACGCGCTACCAACTTCGTCAGCAATCAGCGCGGATGCGATGGAAAACTGGTGGCTTACACATCGGCGCAAGCGCATTCCTCTATTGAGAAGGATGTGCAAATCGCTGGCCTGGGTCGCGAAAATCTTCGAATGATCGCAGTGGACAAGAACTTTGCCATGCGATCTGACGTGCTTGCCCGTCAGATCGATCAGGATCGCGAAGCCGGCCTGGTGCCCTGCTTCGTTTGCGCGACGGTTGGCACTACTTCCTCCAATGCGATCGATCCTGTGCCTGAGATCGGCCGCATATGCCGTGAGCAGAAGCTCTGGCTGCACGTGGACGCTGCCATGTCGGGCACCGCCAGGCTCTGCCCTGAGTTTCGTCACATTCATCAGGGACTTGAATATGCGGACAGCTACTGCTTCAACCCGCACAAGTGGATGTTCACCAACTTTGATTGTGACTGCTTTTACGTAGCCGATCGCAAAGCGCTCATACAAACCCTCAGCGTGCTGCCGGAGTACTTGCGCAACCAGGCTACGGAATCGGGCGCGGTCATTGATTATCGCGATTGGCAGATTCCGCTCGGCCGGCGTTTTCGCTCGCTGAAATTATGGTTCGTGATCCGCCACTATGGCGTCGAAGGATTGCGTTACCACGTTCGTAGACACGTTGAACTGGCGCAGCAGTTCGCGGATTGGGTCAGGAAAGATGATCGCTTCGAACTAGCTGCACGCGTGCCTCTAAACTTGGTCTGCTTCCGACATAAGGGTGGAGATGAGGTAAATCAGAGGCTGATGGAGCGTCTGAATGCTAGTGGCGATCTTTATTTGACTCATACCCGTTTGGACGACCGGCTTACGTTGCGCCTCTGCGTTGGTCAGACCAATACTATGGCGCGTCATGTGGAACGGGCTTGGAAGAGGATTCGGGAAGAAGCAGAGCAAGAAAAGTAAAGCTTGGTTGGCCGTTCATCATTAGTCGTTGGCGCACTCACTAAGGCTTGACTTATTTTTCTCCAACTGCAGCGGATCGGAGTGGCCGGTTCGAGGCCGGCTGAGGCGCGCGAGCTTGCGGCTGGGAGTCTGTGGCAACTGCTGCTCCCCGAGCTTTTCGCACAACATACTTTCCGCGGCCGGTAAGAAAGCGCGCCAATGCAGTCGCGACGTCCTCCAGCAATACTCGATCCTCGGCGCCGAAAGCGTTCTCGCGATCGCTTTCTACGTCCAGCACGCCCAGTTCGCGTCCCGCCAGTTTCATCGAGACCAGAATCTTGGAGCGGGTTTCGGGGAGTGCCATTTGCCCCGGATTCGGGTGGCGGCCAGCTTCCAGCAATTGCTGTGGCGTGTTCGGTCCCACGAGCAGATAAATTCCCATCCAGCTATAGTGGCGGCCTTCGCAGAGCAGTTCAATGATGTCCACGAGCGGAGAGCGATGGGCTGACGGCTTGTTCGCAGCCAGAAGACGCTTCACTTCGGCGAGCAGTTCGCGGGCGGAACGATAAGTTTTCAATGGCAGGTCCTGAAGGGCAAAGTTCTTAGGAAAGTCGGGGCTAGTTTAATGCAGCAGGAAAGCTAGCCATTTTCCCTTGACCTGGCAAAACCTGTGGACGCAAAAGGATTTTGCTGAGTGCTGGAATGCTGAGTGCTGATTGCTACTTACTGCCGCCTATCCAACCCCTCCGCCTTATCTGGCGTGACTGAGGGTTCAGGTTTCCAGGACGTAGCGTTTGCGGGCGCGGACGGATTCACGCCAAAATCCCAGACAAA
>MNGW01000111.1:0-1445 GCA_001918935.1 Acidobacteriales bacterium 13_1_40CM_3_55_5
CTTTGTGTTCCAAACCCAGCATCCTGAATGGCACAGAACTGATGTGATTACTGACTTCCTGAAACATGCCTATGCCGAGCTACATCCCACCGGTGTGCTGTTGTCGCTTGATGTGTTCGGCATCATGGCATGGCAGCGGCCAGTGGACCTGGCTCACACGGGGCAGGATATCGTCGGGATGGCCAAGTATTGCGACGTCCTCTCACCCATGATCTACCCTTCACATTTCTTCGGGATGGACGGGATCGCACACCCCGGCGATGCGCCTGAACATTTCATCGGCGAGTCGATGGAGCGCTTTGAGAAGATCACCCAAGGCAGCGGCGTGGTAATTCGTCCCTGGCTGCAGGCTTTTCGCTGGAGAACCAAGACCTATTCGCCGAAATACATTGAAGTTCAGGTACTGACTGCAAAGAATAAGGGTGGCATCGGATTCCTCTTCTGGAATGCGAGTAATGATTACAGCAAGCCTTATGCCGCCATGCCCGAGATGCAAGTCGTCAAGGGAAAGTACTTCCGAGGGGATGAATTGCCGGGAACGACTCATGCTGAACTGACGCCTAAATCAGCGCTGCCAACACAATAGATTGAACAGTCACCGGACTGCAGTGTCGGGTTAAAGCTCCGCCTTCCTTAAGTTGCCTCAGTTATAATTGCGTTAATTCATCTGCTTTGCCTGCCCGGCAGGTTTTCGAAGGGCGCTCTAAAACTTGCAGGGTTGCCGACGAAAACAAACTTAGCAGAAGAAATCGCATCCCTCAGTCGCACCGATGAATCAATCTTCCTAAGGAGTCCGCATGGCGATTCAGAAGACGGAAAAAATCTGGCACAACGGCAAGCTCATCCCCTGGGACGAAGCGCAATTGCACGTCATGTCGCACGTAGTGAATTACGGCTCCTCAGTATTTGAGGGGGTGCGCTGCTACTCGCTTCCCAAGGGGCCGGCGATTTTCCGCGCTAGCGAGCATATGCAGCGTTTGCTGGACTCCGCTAAAATCTATCGCATTGACGTGGACTACCCACGGGATGAGCTGGTTTCTGCTGTAGTCGACGTGGTGAGAAATAACGGTGTCTGGCCGTGCTATATCCGGCCGATCATCCTGCGCGGTTATGGCGAGGTAGGGGTCAATCCGTTCAATTCGCCTACCGAAGTCTACATCTGCAACTATCCTTGGGGGAAATATCTAAGCAATGATGCCGAGCATGGCGTAGACGTCTGCGTTTCGTCCTGGACGCGGCTGGCGCCCAACACCCTGCCAGCGATCGCTAAATCGGGCGCGAACTACATGAATTCGCAGCTGATCAAGATGGAAGCCATCGTCAATGGCTACGTCGAGGGCATTGCACTGGACACCAACGGCTACGTGAGCGAAGGCTCAGGCGAGAATATTTTCGTAGTTCGTAACGGTACCCTGCAAACCGCACCACTGGGAAACTCCGTGTTG
>MNGW01000111.1:1462-6969 GCA_001918935.1 Acidobacteriales bacterium 13_1_40CM_3_55_5
TCCCACGCGAAATGCTGTATATCGCCGACGAGGCTTTCTTCACAGGTACGGCGGCGGAAGTCACTGCAATTCGCTCGGTGGATAAGATCAGCGTCGGCAAGGGCGTGGTAGGTCCCATTACACGGGCGATCCAGAAAGAGTTCTATGCCATTATTCGCGGCGAGAAAACTGACCGATTTGGTTGGCTGACCGCGGTGCCGGTCGGAACCAAGCAGCCAGTCAGCGTTTGATCATGACATGCAGGCCTGAACGCAAGCGCGTAGTCGCACGTACTTCCAGGCTTTGATTTTTTCAGCCGCACCAAACCAACTGGACCGGGTATTTCTCGAAGGCACGATCGCTGGTGAGGATCACCATCTCTTCGATCACTGACTGAGCAATAAGCAGCCGGTCAAAAGGGTCAGGGTGGTGCGCAGGAAGGTCGTAAACCTTTGCGGCATGGCTGTGGGTCACTGGAAGCGGACGGAGACCCTGCTTGGCCATGAATTTCGGGACGTAGTGTGCGGGGGGGCCGGGGAAATTCAGCTTACCCAGCCGCATTTTAATGCTCAGTTCCCAGCAACTAGCAGCCGAAAGGTAAATCTCTTCCCGCCCGTTTTCCAGAATCTCGCGGCCTTCCCTACCCAAGCGCTCCACTGAGTCCAGACTCCACAGCCACACCACCGTATCAACCAGATACTTCATTTGCGTTTTCGCTTGCGCCGGGCGGCCCCTGTGCCTTCAAGGTCACCTTCGAATGCTGCCAGAAGATCGTCTGGCAATGGGGCATCAAAATCGTCCGCCACCCATATCTCGCCACGAGCGAATCCCAGAGGACGAACATTTTTTTTGACCTCGACAGGGACTAGTCGTGCTACCGGCACGCCCGCGCGCGCGATAGTGACTTCCTCACCCTCTGCCACCTTTTGCAAGAGGCGGGATAGGTGGGTCTTGGCTTCGTGAATATTTACTTCCATATCCTTAAAAATAGACTAAGTCATATGACTAAGTCAATCAAGTCTTCTTTGGGATATCCGAAGGCCATAACCAAGTCGTTGGCGCTCCACTGTTCCATTACTTAGGTCATCTTGGGCAAGGTGACGTTTCGGAGGATGATACGGGATGATCGCAGGGGAACCCTCGAATGAATATCGATGATCTGCTTCGCATCGCCATGGAGCGGCGCGCTTCCGATTTGCACCTCAAGGTCGGCAACTATCCACATTTGCGCGTCGATGGCGAACTGGTTCCGCTGACCGATCAAGCGCGGGTCAGCGCCGAGGACATGCTTACCATGGCCTTCAGCATGATGTCGGCGCGGCAGAAGCAGAAGTTTAAAGAAACTACGGAAATCGACATGGCTTACGGTGTCGCCGGACTGGGTCGATTCCGTGTGAACGTCTTCCAGCAGCGCGGCAACGTAGGACTAGTGCTGCGCGTGATTCCAACCAAGATCCGAGGACTCGACGAACTCTATTTGCCCAAAGTGGCGGAGCAGATCTGCGACATGCCACGCGGGCTGGTGCTGGTCACCGGAGTGACTGGCTCCGGTAAATCAACCACCCTGGCAGCCATGGTGGATCGGATCAATTCAACCCGTGCGGAACACATCATTACCATCGAGGACCCAATCGAATTTCTGCATCGCGACAAGAAAGGGTACGTGAACCAACGCGAGGTGGAAGTCGATACGCCCTCCTTCTCGTCGGCGTTACGAGCCTCGCTGCGTCAGGATCCTGACGTGATTCTGGTCGGCGAAATGCGAGACATCGAAACTATCGGCACGGCAGTGCACGCGGCCGAAACCGGGCACATGGTCTTTTCCACGTTACATACTCTGGATGCGGTGGAAACCATTAACCGTATTATTGCGGTTTTTCCCCCGCCGGAGCAAAAGCAGATTCGCTTGCAGCTTGCGGCAGTGTTGCGTGCAGTCGTCAGTCAACGCCTGGTGAAGCGCTGCGACGGCGACGGCCGCGTACCCGCGGTGGAAGTGATGATCAACACGGCGTACATCCGGGAATGCATTCTGGTGCCGGAAAAGACGCGCTCAGTGCGCGACGCCATCTCTGCGGGCACTTCGCAATACGGTATGCAGACCTTCGATCAGTCATTGTGGGACCTTTTCCAGGCTGGTTTGATCAACTACGAAACGGCGCTGGAAAATGCGTCCAATGCAGACGACTTCAAGCTGCGTATGCAGGGTATTTCGTCCACCAGCGATATTTCGCGGAACGCCATGCAATCCACGGGCTTTGGCGCCGGTCGCTGAAGTTTAGGGCTCCTAAATTGGGCGCGTCCGTGACGCGCCCTTTCTGTTTTTAAGACCAATCAAACTGATGGAAGGCCTTGCCCGCGCCAGCCGGAAGGTCCAGACTAGCTGTGCGGGCATCACCCGATCCCGGTCTTCAAAATTAAGCCGCATGTCATTTCCACGACCGCGAAAAACCGAATCCGAAGATGAGTTGTATCAGTACGCCGTTGGCGCGTTAGGACGGCGTATGCGGTCGACGGCGGAACTGAAGCGTCTGTTGCGGAGGAAGGTGGAAGCTGAAACCGAATACGGGCAAACCTTAATTGAACTGGTGATTCGCCGGCTAAAGGATCGGGGATACCTCAATGACGCCAAGTATGCGGCAGCGTACTCGTCCTTTCGCCGGGACAATGAGAGATTCGGGCGCATACGGGTGATTACCGATTTGAAGACCATGGGCGTCCACGGTGAAGTGATCGAGAAGGCGGTCGCGGATACCTACGATGAGGTGAACGACGAGAAACAGGCGCGAGAATATCTGCGGCGTAAACGTCTGGTAAAGCCCAAGGATCAGAAACAGGCGGCACGCGTTTTCCGGCAGTTGCTGCGAGCTGGCTTTGCGTTTAAGACTGTCTTTATCATTCTTAAGAAGTGGGATGTGGATGAGGCAACCTTGAGCGAGTTAGAAAACGAAATTCCGGATTGAACCACAGAGGGCGCAGAGGTTCACAGAGAAAAATCGGCTGGCTGGTCGAACGCCTCGCTTTCTCCTGCGGTGGTTTAGAATCAAATCTTGTAATTACTCCAAAATGCTGACAGGGTCACAAATTCGCCGTAAGTTTCTGGACTACTTCGTCCAGCATGGGCATAAGGAGGTCCACTCCTCGTCGCTCGTCCCGGCGAACGATCCTACGCTGCTCTTCACCAATGCGGGGATGAACCAGTTCAAGGATGTCTTTCTGGGACTGGAAAAGCGCGACTATTCGCGGGCGACTTCGTCGCAAAAATGTGTGCGGGCGGGCGGGAAGCATAATGATTTGGAAAATGTGGGATTCACCAACCGGCATCACACATTTTTCGAGATGCTGGGGAATTTCAGCTTTGGGGATTATTTCAAGAAAGATGCGATTGCGTTTGCCTGGGAGCTGATTACTTCAGAAAAATGGTTCGGGATTCCGAAAGACAAATTGTTTGTGACTATTTTCAAGGGCGAGGGCGGCGTTCCGCGCGATTCGGAGGCTTATGACTTGTGGGTCGCGCAAGCTGTGTCCAAGGATCGAATCTTCGAGTTCGGCGCCAAGGATAATTTCTGGCAGATGGGCGATACCGGGCCTTGTGGTCCTTCCAGCGAGATTCATTACGACATGGGACCGGCGGCGTCGGATCAGGGCCATACCGACTGCAAGTTTGGCTGCGAATGCGGGCGCTACGTGGAGATTTGGAATTTGGTCTTCATGCAGTTCGACCGTGACGCTTCGGGGAAGCTGAATCCCTTGCCCAAGCCGTCGATTGATACTGGGGCGGGGGTGGAACGGCTGGCGGCCGTGCTGCAGGGGAAGATTTCGAATTACGAGACGGATTTATTCGTGCCCTTGATTAAGCGGGCAGCGGAGTTGACTGGAACTGCCGCCGACCACGTAGGGACAGGCGACTCGCCGGTCCAGCCCGAGCGAAGCTCGGCAGCGCCCTCGACCGGTACATCGAAATCGGCGGCCTCTCTTCGCGTAATAGCGGACCATGCACGCGCGACTGCCTTTCTTATTGCAGATGGAGTTCTGCCTTCAAACGAAGGGCGCGGATACGTGCTGCGGAAGATCATGCGTCGCGCAATGCGACACGCTTGGTTGCTGGGCCAAAAGAGGCCGGTTGTGCTCACGGAAATGGTAATTCTAGTTCAAAAGATGATGTGTGACGTGTATCCGGAACTAACGGCTACTGGGCAAGTAATTCGGGTCGTTGCGGAGGAGGAACGAAGGTTTCATCACACTATGGAAATTGGTCTTGAAAGGTTGGCAGGCGATCTTGAAGAAATTGAGTATGCCTCTCGTCGATTTGACGAGGGGGCAGAGCATCTACGCAATGAGGTGACCGAGTCTGGGAAGCCGGATCGCGTTCGCCGCAGTGTCGCGATGTTCGAAGGGCACCCCGATCCCGGAAAAGGTCCGAGTTCTTATTCGGGTGAAAAGGCATTCAAGCTCTACGACACTTTTGGTCTGCCACTTGACTTCATCCAGGATGCCGTGCACGATGCTGGGTTGAATTTCGATCAGGCGGGCTTCGATCGTGCCATGGCGGAGCAAAGGGATCGCGCTCGCGCTTCCTGGAAAGGCGCGGCGAAGCAGACTGCCACTCCTGCGTACCAGCAACTTCCGAAATCCGACTTCGAAGGCTACCGTCAGACTCGTTCCGAAAACTGTGAAGTCTTAGCCATCATCAGCAAGGGCCAAGGCGCGCACGAACTCAAGCCGAGCGAAGAAGGCGAAATGATCCTTGATCACACCCCGTTTTATGCCGAATCCGGCGGACAAGTAGGCGACCGAGGATGGCTCTACAGCGATGATCACAACACCGTCGTAGCCGAAGTGAAGGGATGCTATTCGCCGATCCAGGGAGTGCGTGCCCATCAAGTCATCGCCAAGCAGACAATTCGCGTGGGTGACAGGGTGGACGCTGTCGTCAATACCGATATCCGGCAGTCTACAATGCGCAATCACACGGCTACACATCTGCTGCATGCGGGATTACGCGAAATTCTCGGCAAGCATGTGAAGCAAGCAGGGTCGTTGGTAGCGCCCAATCATCTGCGATTTGATTTTTCGCATTTCACCGGGGTGGAAGACGAGGAGTTGCAGGACATCGAGGATTTGATCAACAAGGAAGTCTTGCGCAACGAGAAAGTGGAAGTGATCGAGAATGTGCCCATTGATGTGGCCATCAATGAGTACAAAGCCATGGCGCTGTTCGGCGAGAAGTATGGAGATAAAGTCCGCGTCATCAAGATCGGCGACTTCTCGGCGGAACTCTGCGGCGGAACCCACACCGGCGCTACTGGGGAGATCGGCTTGATCAAAGTTCTGAAAGAAGGCAGCGTGTCTTCTGGAGTACGACGGATTGAGGCGGTGACTGGAGAGGGATCGTTACATCATTTTCAGGAAGACCACCGGCTCGAAGGCGTTGTTGCCAGCCTGGCGAGCCGGGGTGAAGCGGACTCTCCGGCGGAAGCGTTGAAACTCGAAATCGATAAGCGCGATGCCGAGATCAAGCGGCTGCAGCG
>MNGW01000111.1:6976-24409 GCA_001918935.1 Acidobacteriales bacterium 13_1_40CM_3_55_5
AGGATGTGCGCGGGGTGAAAGTCCTGGCGCATCGCGTAGATAATCTGGAGCGGGTTCAGATGCGTACGCTGATGGACCAACTGCGCGACAAGCTAGGATCCGGCGTAGTGGTTCTAGGCTCGGCATCCGACGGCAGAGTCGCGCTCATCGTGGGCGTCACGAAAGATCTGACCAGTCGGGTGCAGGCGGGTAAAGTGATTGGTCCGGTGGCGCAGAAGGTTGGCGGGTCGGGCGGCGGACGTCCAGATATGGCGGAAGCGGGTGGAAAGAATCCCGAGGCTCTGGATGCGGCGCTCGCGGGCGTGTACGACATTGTGGACGCGTTGTTGAAGTGATTTTTGGAAGCTTCGGTTGATTGGGGAGGTGCGTGATGGATGACCGCATACGGTTCATCAGCCATCAGGGCAAGCGAATCTTGCTAGTGGACCTCTCCCACTGCAAGGTTGCCGAATTGAAAAAGATTTCCACGCTGGTGCCTTCATTTGTGACCGCCCAACCAAAAGGGTCGGTGCTACTGCTGGCGGACTTCACCGGGGCAGAGTTTGATCGAGAGGCCATCACCATTCTGAAAAAGGGCACGGTTTTCGATCGGCCTCATCTGAAGCGGTCGGCTTGGGTGGGAACGGAAAGTTTGCCCAAGGTGTTCTACGAGAACATCAAGAGTTTCTCGCAACGCGAGCTGCCGACTTTTAAAACCCGGGAAGAGGCGTTGGAATGGCTGGTCGGAGAGTGATGCGAGGTACGATTTTCGATTTTGGATCTCCAATTTATCAATTTCAGATCTTCATTTCAGATTTCGGGTTTCGGTTTCTTGTTTTCAGTTTTTGGTTCTTGGTTCTCAGTTCTTGGTCACAAACTTCGTTGGCAAGGCGATCGCGCTCTAGCTTCGCCACTTCAGCGTAACTGGCGAGGTCATGGGATGGCGCATCTCGCCTCCGCTTCGGCGAGCTTCCAGATGGGCTGCCTTCAGGGCGAAATACCATTTGGCGGGGCGGTCGGCATCGTCGATCAGCATCAGGTGCGGATTGTGTTTCAAGCCCTCGGATTGTCTCTCCATAGTCTGCCTATCTTGCTCGACAAATTTGGCGAAGACGAACTTCAGCAGGCTAGAACCAAAGGGCAACCATCGGAAGAGGTTCCAGGCAGCGACTACGTCAATGCGGCAGTGGTCGCGGGTGATTGGCGTGACCGTAGTGAGGCTGGAAAACCAATACTTGCCCGCGCAAATGGTCTCAACGCGAAGGTTGGGAAGAACAAAATCGATCGTCGTCGTGATTGAGTCAGCGTTGGCATAAAGGCGGAGCAACTTGTAGGGCGCGCTGTTTGAGCTGGGTGTGTGGGTGCTCATGCGGAAGCCGTTGGGGATCGGTTCGAATTTTTTCTGTTTCTCATGAATGCTATCGCGACTCCGCCACCACCATGCCTGATGGACAAAGGGGCCGTGAGCTGGATCCATCAAGCCGATGATGCCGTGGTCCACGCTGCAAGGCAGGTCGGCGGAAAGATGCGCAATCTTGTACTGGTCGCTGAACGTCGGAACACGGGGCGGAGGAACCGGCGGTTCCGCCGCTTTGGTGAAACCTGAACCGGCTGGCGGAAGTTCGGGGACGAACACCCATACGTAGTTATCATGCTCCTCGCAGGCGAAATTGCCGGCGTAGATACGGTCAACCTTCAGCGGTTGATCGGCGGTGAGCGACGGAATGAGCTGGCATTGGCCGGTGTGGGCGTCAAAGGTCCACCCGTGATAACTGCATTCCAATTGTTGCCCGTCAAACCGGCCATACGAAAGCGGCATCCCGCGATGCGGACAAGCATCCTGCAAGGCGAAAGGGTGCCCATGGCAGTCGCGGCCCACAACTAATGGGATTTCCAGCAGCATTGCCTTTTTTAATTGATTGTTGCCAATATCCTGAGCGGGCAAGGCGCGATACCAGAAGCCGAACAGCATCAGCGAATCGGGGGTCTCGCGCTGAGGGGTTAGGTCATTCATGGAGCGAAAAGGCAGCGTACTACAGGGGTCGAAGAAGGCGATAGTCAGACGATCGGCAACGTGCGAGCCCAGTACGCCCGCAGCCCGCAGCCTGTCCGGTTTCAGGTAACCTATAAAAACAAGAAAGTCATATATTCCAATGACTTACGAGGATTACTTCGGTGGTTCGATAGCCCTTCGAATAGATTGCTCCCCCGGCAGGCGCAGCCTATAATCTAGTCACTCTGGTTAGGGTTTTTCTCCGTCAGGTTCCGGGTAGGAGGCGTAGGAGTATTCCTGCGCCCGCGTCGAACGGCACCCGGCTATGCGAAAAAAACTGAAACTCGCCCTGATGGCTAGTCCCGTAATCGCGACCTTCCTTTCTATCACTACGCCATATGTTCAGGCAGAGCCTGGCGCTCGCAGTGCTGCAACCGTGATTACTCCGACCACCGACGACAGTGGCCGCAAGATCTACGTGAATGACTCGATACAGATCATGCCCTCCAAGCGCACCCCGGCTGCTTTAGGGCGGCGCAGTTCGCTGGCGTATTGGAGCGCGACGGAACACCGCTGGAAAACAGTACGGGCGGCCAACGTCCGCGCGGCTCAATCAGCGGCTGCCGAAGTGAACCAGTATCTGGGCCAGGGTTCCGGCTCGGCGCAGGTTTCCAGCTTTGTCCGTGGAAGAGCCTTCAGCGAGCGGGAGATCGAAGCGGCAATCGATCAGGCGGCCTCGCGCCATAACGTGGATCCCAGCCTGGTGCGTGCGGTGATCAAAGTGGAATCCAACTTCAACCCTAACGCGGTCTCCCGCAAGGGCGCGATGGGGCTGATGCAGCTGATGCCGCAAACCGCACGGCAGTTGAAGGTCACAAATCCCTTCGATCCGGAGCAGAATGTGGATGCCGGAGTTCGTCACCTGAAAATGCTGATGGAGAATTACGGCGGTGACGTCAGCTTGAGTCTTGCGGCATACAACGCTGGAGCGGGCGCGGTGGCTCGCAGTGCTGGCGTGCCACACTTTGCAGAGACACGCAATTACGTAAAGCGGATCACCCAGCTTTACTATGGCGATACACGGGATGGCCGCATTCTGGGCAGTCCGGTGCGTGCTCCGGTGCGAGTGAAGAGAGATGACCGAGGCGTTCTGTACATCAGCAACACGGACTGATGAGCGTCCTCTTGCCATTGGTAATTTGAACGACGCGATTACGGGCCAGCCAATTGAATAATTTGGATCGAAGCCATCCCGCGATGCGCTGGGCTGCGGCTCTAGTCTGGCTGGCGCTTTTCGCATTTCCAGCAGATGCCAATGCTCATCGGTCAGAGGCGTGGGCGCAGACCCGATTCGTGAGCGCCGGCAAAATGCGCGAGGCGCTGAATGGCCGCCCAGCCAAGGATCGAACCCGGCGTGAGTACGAAAAGGTAATTGAGGCTTATCGCGGGATTTACTATGGGGCCCCGATTTCCACCAAGGCGGATCCCAGCGTAGTTGCCGTAGCCGAACTTATGGTGGAGATGGGCCGCCTCTTCGGCGATAACGGCATTCTGCGTTCTTCCATCCGTCAGTATCAATTCCTCCGGCGCGAGTATCCCGGCAGCAAGTATCGCTTCGACGCCCTCTTCACCATTGGTGAAATTTACAAAGATGATCTAGGAGATGCCATCCGGGCACGGTCGTCGTTTCAGGAATTCTTGCGACGCTATCCAAAACATCGTTTGGCGGAGCAGGCACGCCGGGAGCTGACCGAGCCGGTGCAGAATGCGTCGCTGAAATCGCACGAGGATAAGGACAAAGATTCGACCGCTGAGGATGGCGATTCTGCCAAGGGAAATTCAGGGAAAGAAGATGACGGCGAAGAGCCCATCAGCGCTGAGCCAACCAGCGTCAAGCTGGCACGAGTTACGGGAATCCGGCACTGGTCGACTCCGGACTACACCCGAGTAGCGATTGATCTCGAGCAGGACATCAAGTTCGAGTCGCAACGCATTAATCGTCCGGATCGAATTTTCTTCGACTTACTCGATACCAAGCTCGCTTCCACACTGGTAGGCAAGACTTTCGATGTGGACGATGGGCTCCTAAAAAAGATTCGTATCGCACAGTTTCAGCGTGGAAAGACGCGAGTAGTTCTCGAAGTTGAGGATTTGTCGGATTACGATGCGTTTCTGCTGCCCAATCCGTCGCGTCTGATCATCGATGTCCACGGCAACGACGTTCGGAGGGCAGCGGCGGGCATAAAGACTAAAGCGGAAGCAACTTCGGGCGCGAAAAATCCCTCCTCAAAGAAGACGCAAATCGCAGCAATGAAGCGCTGCGATACCCAAGATCCGTCGTCCTCGTGTGCGGCCGGGTCCGATGCCGGGCATGACGTGTCTAAGCAGGACACCGCTGGTCAAAGCGGCGAAGAGGAGAGCAGAACCGTCCAGCCCATCGTGGTTCCTAGCAGCGCCGCTCCGAAGAAGAAGGTCGTTGAAGCGGACGATGAAGACGACTCGGCGGCGAGCTTGAATCCGCCAGAAATGAAGCCGGCCGCGAAAGCGAAGAGTAAGACGCCAGCCCCGTCAGGGTCGAAGAACACTCGCAGAGCGTCAGCTTCGGAAGTCGATGTCCACGAAGCACAGCCGAACGCTGTGATCGATCCCGGTCATGGGGGACACGACACGGGCACCATCGGTCCCCACCGATTACTGGAAAAAGAATTGGTACTCGAAGTCAGCCGCCGCCTGGGCAAGATGCTTGAAACCCGGTTAGGGGCTGAGGTGGTATATACGCGCAAGGATGACACTTTTATCCCACTCGAGACCAGAACTGCTATTGCGAATCAGGAGCAGGCAGACCTGTTCGTTTCCATACATGCCAATGCGAGCGATGATCCCGACGCGCGTGGCGTGGAAACCTATTACCTGAACTTCACTTCATCCAGGGATGCGCTGGAAGTGGCGGCGCGGGAAAATGCGGTGTCGGAGAAGTCGATTCACGAATTGCAGGATTTAGTGAAGAAGATCGCGCTCAAAGAAAAGATTGAAGAATCGCGCGAGTTTGCTTCGGACGTGCAGCGCGCTCTGCACAGCGGATTGGCGGCAAAGAGTCCGGGCATCCGCGATCGGGGTGTGCGGAAAGCGCCGTTCATTGTGCTCATCGGGGCGAACATGCCCTCGATTCTGGCGGAGATTTCCTTCGTCAGTAACCCGGGTGACGAACACCGGTTGAGAACGCCTGAATATCGCCAGCGCATCGCCGAGTCGCTCTACCGCGGCATTTCCAAGTACGTCAGCGGATTGAGCGGGGTAAAGGTCGCCAGCCGCATTGAAAAAGTTACGAGCCAGTGAGTTAGTAGTAGAACCCTGCCATTTAAGACATTCCATTGTGTTGTTGCCCTGGAAACTTTCTCCGCAGCTCTGTAGTCTAATTATGTAGGAATTGCGGGATCCAGTGTGTCTTGATGAAGCTACTCACTCCAATCTTGGGTTCTTTTTTGGTTTTGTCCAGCCTCGCTTTCGGCTTGGACTCGTCGGCCGCTCCCCTTCTTCCCAAACAGTTCGGGGGATGGCAGATGGCCGGTTCTGCCCAGACGAGTAAGGATCCCACCCAGGCTGATTCCGTGAACTCTGCTCTGCTCAAGGAGTACGGCTTCAGCGACTTGGCGACCGCTACTTACACTCGCGATGACGGTCGCAAGGTTCGTTTAAAGGCAGCGCGCTTCGGCGACACCAGCGGTGCCTACGGGGCATTCACCTTTTACAAAATGCCACAGATGCTGACCGAGAAGATAGGCGATCAAGGGGCAGCTTTGAATGAACGCGTGCTCTTTTATCGAGGAAACATTTTGGTTGACGCGGATTTTGGCAAGCTGACCGCAATGTCGGCTGCCGAGTTACGGGAGTTAGCCAGCATTCTGCCGTTGCCCCCAGGCAACACCCGGAATCTTCCCGGTCTGCCGGCTTATCTGCCAGCCCAGTCCTATGTCAAAAATTCGGCGAAATACGTTGTCGGTGGTGTTGGCCTGGAGAAGATCAACGCGCCCCTTCCAGCGGCTTTAGTGGACTTCGCAGCCGGCCCGGAAGTTGTGCTAGGCAACTACAACAGCTCGGGTGGACAGGCAGCGTTGATGCTGATTTCCTATCCGACGCCACAGATCGCCGCCGAACACTTGCGACGGATTGATGCGGCCACCCAGACGGGCACTCAACCGAAGACAGATGGCGCATCTCCTGGGTTTTGGCGTCGGGTCCGTTATCCACTAGCGAGGCGGCATCGCTACTAGCGTCAGTGAATTATGACGCAGATGTCACATGGAATGAGAATACTTCATTCAGCAAGAAGGACAATCTCGCCAACTTGCTCGTGAACATCATTCTGCTTTGCGGGATTCTAATGGGGCTGGCGCTGGTTGCCGGAATTGCCTTTGGTGGAATTCGAATCATCGTAAAGCGCATTTTGCCGGAGAGAGTATTCGATCGTCCGGAAGGCATGGAATTCATCTCGCTGCACCTGTCCGACCACAGGTCGCGACCTCAAGATTCGACGGTAAGCTCTTCAATCAAGGCCAGTTAACGCCGATCCGGCTGACTCCCGTCTCAAAATGAGGCACTTTCCGAAGCTATAACCTCCTTCGTAAGTGATTGAAAACAGACATATTTATTTCCCAAAAATTTCTTGACACCCCCCTTTTTCGACTCATAAGATTTTGCCAGAAAGTTTTGACGGTTTTTAACTCCGTTGGAACTATTCTCCCTTGAGAAAAGGTCACCTGTGCCGGGTGGCCTTTTCGTTTTGCGGCTGATTCTTTATCAGTTGCCAACTTCTGACTTTCATTTTTCCGCTTTGTCCGGAGAAGACACCACGCATGATCGGGAGATATTAAGGATTAGCGATCTTTACCCGTGCGGCAAGCGCATTTAGAATCGAGGTCAAGCCGACGTAGCTCAGTCTGGTAGAGCAGCCGATTCGTAATCGGCAGGTCAGCGGTTCAAGTCCGCTCGTCGGCTCCAGAAATTCTCGCCATCGCTTTCCCAAATTGCACATCGCGTCAGGAATATCCGAACGTAGATTGCCATCGCGCGTGCATCTGTGCGAATGAAAGCTGATAAAGTATCTTTTCAACCTCCGAAAGGGTTGCTGGATGAAGATTGCGGTAGTTGGATCAGGATACGTGGGACTGGTGGCAGGGGGGTGTTTCGCCGACCTCGGCCACGAAGTTATCCTGGTTGACAACGATCAGCAAAAGCTGGCTGCTCTGAATGCCGGTCAGGTTCCCATTCATGAGAACTTTCTTCCCGAGTTGCTGCAACGTCATCGCGGCCGCAGGCTGAGTTTTTCCGACAATTTGCAGCAGGCGGTTCGCGCCAGCGCTGTCATTTTCATTGCAGTGGGGACGCCCCCAACTGAGCAAGGCGATGCCGATCTCTCTTATATTGAGTCCGTGGCCCGGAGCATATCGGGCGCTATCAACGGCTACAAGGTAATCGTCGAAAAGAGCACGGTTCCGGTTTACACCAGCGATTGGATTCGCAAGATCATCCTGCGGAACGCCGCCCCTCCCGATTCCTTCGACGTTGCTTCCAATCCCGAGTTCCTCCGGGAAGGCACCGCGGTCACTGACTTTCTTTATCCCGACCGAATCGTTGTAGGCGCTGATAGCGAACGCTGCGCTTCGCTGCTGCGGGAGATATACCTGCCTCTGACCAGCGGGAACTACTATCGCCTGCCTGAGGCCATTCCGCAACCCGACCGGGCACGGATTCCCCCGCCACTGATCGTAACCACTGCCAAGAGCGCGGAACTGATCAAGCATGCCTCGAATGCATTCCTGGCGATGAAGATTTCGTTCATCAATGCGGTGGCTTCTATCTGCGAATCCGTAGGAGCGAATGTGCAGCAAGTGTGCCAGGGAATCGGAACGGATAGCCGCATCGGACCTCGTTTTCTGAATCCCGGGATCGGTTATGGAGGATCTTGCTTTCCCAAAGATTTAATGGCTTTCCGGGCGGTAGCGCACGAGTGCGGATACGAGTTCCGCTTGCTCGATGAAGTCATGCGTATCAACGAAGAGCAGCGTAAGAGATTCTTGCGCATGGCGCGCAATGCCCTCTGGACACTGCGTGGCAAGAAGCTAGGCGTCCTGGGCCTGGCATTCAAGGGAGGCACAGATGACATCCGCGAATCCCCCGCAATCCTGTTGGTCCAAGCCTTGTTACAGGAGGGTTGTCAGATCACTGCCTATGATCCTGCAGCCGGCCAAAGGGCACGCGAAGTCCTGAAATCGAGCGTGGACTTCGTCAACAATGCCTACGAAGCCGCCAACGATGCCGACGCACTCTTGCTGCTCACTGAATGGGAAGAGTTTGCCGCTCTGGACCTCAAACGTCTGCATGGCCAGATGAAGTATCCCATCGTGATCGACGGACGCAATTTGTACGATCCGGAAACTATGTCTGCTGCCGGTTTCACTTACTATAGTGTAACTCGACCCATCATGAGCCAACCACGCGCCCTGGTTACCGGCGGGGCCGGCTTCCTGGGCTCGCACCTGTGCGAGGCATTACTGGCAGAAGGCTACACCGTAATTGCGGTGGATAACCTCCTGACCGGAAGGCAATCCAATCTCCATAATCTTCGCAACGAAACACGTTTTGAACTTCGGGAGACCGACATTAATCAGCCTTTTGACTGCGGGAAAGTGGATTATGTTTTTCATTTTGCCAGTCCAGCTAGCCCCGTGGACTACACCGTTCACGGAATTGCGACTTTGAAAGTCGGTTCGCTTGGAACATTCCATGCGCTCGACGTTGCACATAGATATGGCGCCAAATACCTGGTTTCGTCCACTTCGGAATGCTATGGCGACCCCTTGGAGCATCCGCAGAAAGAAACCTATTGGGGCAACGTGAATCCCATTGGACCACGATCGGTTTACGACGAAGCGAAGCGTTTCACTGAAGCCGTGACCATGGCTTATCACCGCTACCACCATGTCGATACGCGAATCGCGCGCATATTCAACACGTATGGGCCGCGCATGCAATTGAATGACGGCCGGGTCATCCCTAATTTTATGAAACAAGCGCTGCGCGGCGAAGAGCTGAGCGTGTACGGCGATGGCAGCCAGACCCGCAGCTTCTGTTACGTCAGCGATGAAATCGAGGGATTCCTGCGGCTCGCTAAGTCAGCGGAGCACTTGCCCGTCAATATTGGAAACCCAGCGGAATTTACCATTCTGGAATGCGCTAAGCGTGTTCTGGCAGTGACCGGATCCAAGAGCAATATCCGTCACCAACCGCTGCCGGTAGATGATCCAAAACAGCGCTGTCCCGATATCACGAAAGCAAAGACGCTGCTGGGGTGGGAACCAAAGATTGATTTGGAATCAGGGCTGCGACTTTCTCTTGAATATTTCAAGAAGGCATTGCTCGAGGAAAACGCCACACGCGCCCGAAGCAATGGGCGTGATTAGACGGGAATCTCCGGCTGCAAAGTCTGCCACGCAATCAGTTGTTCCACCTTTACCCTTTCTTCACTTGTGTTCAGGCTGAACTGGACGCCCATACCGAAACCTGTATGCATGGTCTGTACAGTTCCCCGCACCCGGAGTTTAAGTTCGTGGGTGCGTACCACGATCTCCACCGCGGTGCCTGCGGCAAAAGGCTCGGTGGTCTCCACGTAACAGCCGCCCGTACCTATGTCGCTCAGACTACAGCGGTGAGGAACACTGCTTCCGACGCGATAAACGTCGGCTCCCAGGCGGCATGCAAGACGAGATTTTATCCGCCGGTCGCCAGCAGAAACCGATAGCAAGCCGAGTCCCTCAGGCTTGTTTGCGTCCTGCAGTGCTGCTTCGGAATGCCGCGCCTTGAGCCATTCCTTGAGCACGTGCCGCGAAGTCTGTGGCACGTCCGCAAAACGGATGCCTACTCGTCCCGATGCATCCTGCCACGCTGCCTCTCCCGAAAGCCGGACGTGAGAAGCATGACCGGGAACACTAAATTGAAGATAGACTTTCGAATTGATGGGAACCTTGATCTCGGACTGAAGGGCGATGCCATCCTGACTCAGATCCACTAGCGTCGCCGGAGAATTTTCGACGGCGCCGTACGACAGCGAAACTTTGGCGTGAAGCGGTATACGCTTGTTGCGCCGTCGTTCCCGCCGCAGCAAACCTTTCGCCGCCCGCAGACTGCTGCTCGCCCGTTCCGTGGAAATGGGCTTGTAGACAATGAAGTTCACGCCCTTTGAGAACAGGTCGCGTACCTGGTTTCGGGCATCCACCATGGCAATAAAGAGTGTGGTTTTGTTGGAATGCTCTTTGCGGGCGAGCGCAATCAATTCGATTGCCGACTGCTGATCGTCGCAGTCCAGCAGAATCGCGTCGAAATGTTGTGCAGCTAGCCGGAGAGCAGCCGCGGACGGATCGCTGCAGTGTTCCACTCCGATGCCCAGATCCACAAGAATGCGGCTAAGCACCTCAACTGCACTGGCGTCCGCACACACCAACAGCGATGTGAGCGTCATACTTGCAGCATGGTAGGGTGCTGTATCAGCCTGCGACAAGTTACCAGGGTCACCCGGACCTCAGGGGGCGCAAAGTGACCTTCGTCATCTGGAGTTGAGGGGAGGAAACCCGATATCTTGGGTTTATCGCCGGAGGTTATCTCAGGCGTGCCGGCGGGCATATCTCTTGCTCTGCCAGAGGGACTGGCCTTATGGTTTCACGCGCTGCCAACAGCCTGATGGTAGTGGGTGTGGTTGGGGCTTTTATCGGACTCTGCGTACTCCCGTCCGCTCTGGGCGATCATCAAGATGGAAACCTGTTAAGCGTAGCTGCCTTGCTGCTTTCACTCGGCGCGCTAAGCATATCAGTGGGTTTTTATATGAAAGCTCGTTTCTTGCAGAAAGACGTTCGCTCCGGGAAGCCGGAGCCGCCGCGAAAAATTCGCGGTGGTTGCGATCTTTGCAGAAATGAGCCACCGGTTATTCAGTGCAAAGTACATCAGCTTCATCTGTGCGCCACCTGCCTTACTGGTCATTATGATGTGCGATCGTGTGTCTACGTGCCCAGTTTGCGCCGGCCGGCGACCAAGAACGGGAAAAACACCGCCGCGAAAGCCCAGAGCGTCTGATCTCACGCAAATCCAGCCAGCACTCTCTACATAGTTGCGCGCCACATTTTCATCCGCAAAACGAAATCGCACCCCCGTCAGCGTCAGAGTTGGATGTCCGACACATGGGCATAACGGAGACACCGTGGTGGTTCGCCGCCCAAGTGATTTTCTATCGTAAGTAAGCGCCGGAAGATTAAAATCTTGTCTTCGATGGGTCGCTTACGATGATTCCAGAAATCCAATCGGGGAGAAAAAGAACTCTCGCGCTTGCCGTGACGTTTGCCTTGTCCGTCTGCCTGGGGCTGTTTCTGTTCCTTGCTCCGGCTCTGATTATCCGGCCGTTCCGGTTCCAGTCTGCTCGCGCGCTCAACTTTGCGATGGCGGTGCGGCAGCAAGCGCCAATTTGGAGTCTGATCATTGCCGCTGGCACCGTGATCCCAGTGGTGTTTTTGTGGCGGCGGGTTTCTCTCTGGAAGAGAGCTCTCCTGGGAGCGGGTGTTTGCCTGGTGGCCGTTTCTGCGGTGATGTCTAGAGTGGATTACTGGATTCTGCCGAGATGGTGATGGCGGTGCGCTTTGGCAGCGATGCCCGTGCCTATCCGATTCGGGCAATGGCATATCACCACGTGGTGAACGACGTGGTGGGCAGAGTTCCTGTTGCGGTGACATATTGAAGCCTATGTCACACCGGTCTGGTGTGGAAACGAACCATCGGGGGCCGCGCACTCCATTTTCGGCTGGCGGGAATCAACAATCAAAATTTTTTAATGCGGGATGAGGAAACGGGAAGCTGGTGGCAGCAGGCGAGCGGCAAGGCAATCTTTGGTGCGCTCAAGGGTGAGTCGCTCGAGCTGGCGCCCTATGACGAGTTGAGTTTCGGATTATGGAAGCAAGAATCTCCGGCCGGCCAGGTTCTGGCTCCTGTAAGCAAAGATGAAAAAGAGTATGACAGCAAATGGGAGACTGAAATACAGAAACTACCGCTGGTGCTTACTTTCCCCGGCACAGCGCTGCAGTCACGTGATGTCGTGATTGGACTGGAAGTGGCAGGGGCTAGCCGGGCCTATCCGATCGGCGCGATTGTCGCGCAATCACCCATTCAGGATCGTTTGGGAGGAACTCCCTTTTTTCTGACCGTCGGGCCTGACGGCAAATCAATGCGCGCTTTTGTAAGCCGCCTTGACGGTGTTGACATCGAATTTTTCCGCAAGAGCGGCAGCGACAAATGGGTGCTGATGGATTCCGCTTCCGCCAGTGAATGGAATTTTCAGGGCTGTGCTACCCTAGGCCCTGCGCAAGGAAAATGCCTGGAGCGCTTGCCCCTGCTGAAAGATTTCTGGTTCGACTGGCGAAATTATCATCCCTCAACCAGCGTGTATCGCCACTAATTCATTCTAAGTTGAAGTTTCCGCTACTCCGGCGTGGCCCACTTCTTCCGACATTGCATGTATCATGTGGCGCTGCACGCAATGGGTGATTCTATTGCCACAGATCACTGCAATATTCTGGGACGTTGGTGGCGTCCTTTTAAGTAACGCATGGGATCGCGAACAGCGCAGGCACGCCCTTGAGCACTTCAAACTGGATGAAGCCGAGTTTAATGACCGGCATGAGATGGTCGTTTCGTCATTTGAAAGGGGCAAAATCAGCCTCGACCAGTATCTAGAGCGGACAATTTTCTATCGCAAACGGCCTTTCACGCCGGCTGAATTTCAGGAGTACATGTTTTCGCTTTCCCAACCCTTCTCTGACGTTCTCGAACTGGCACGGGGACTGGCGAAATCGGCTAAGTACCTGATGTGCACGATGAACAATGAATCGCAGGAGCTCAACGAGTATCGAATTGGACAATTTGGACTGCGTGACATATTTGCTCTGTTTCTAAGTTCGTGTTACGTGGGATTGCGAAAGCCCGAAGAGGGGATTTACCACTTGGCATTGGAAGTCACGCAGAAAATGCCGGAAGAATGCTGCTTCATCGATGATCGGGCTTTGAACCTGGAAGGCGCGGCGCGACTGGGGATGCATACGATTCGGATGGCAAATGCGGAGCAACTGCGGGCGGAATTACTGAAACTAGGGATCGCGGCTTAGAGAATCTCTCAGATGTCGGTTGTCAGTCGTCAGTCATCAATGCCTCAGCCAACTTTTCTGATCTCTTCGGTTGTCAGTCGTCAGTCATCAATGCTTCGGCCAACTTTTCTGATCTCTGTGGATCTCGGGGCTGGTTCGGTGCTGACAGCGAGGCCCAGGTCGCTGGACCAGCAATCGGCAATCACTTTCCAATCGCCGGCTTGCCGCGCGAAGATCACCAGATATTTGCCTCGCTCTTCACGTCTCTTGTTGACCGCGACTGGGACCAGCATTTTGCAGCGGCCTGCTTCGTAGGCCAGATCCCCGAATACCTCCACGCGCAGCGGCTCCAGTTCAACTTCTCCCAGGCCGGAATCCAGCGCCGCGCAGAAAAACTCACGAATAGCTGCCGCTCCCCGCATGGCGGGGACGTTTGGCCGAAGTACAAGCGCGTCGGAGCTATACAAATCGACCAGGTCATCCAGTTGCTTGTTGTTGCAGGCAAACGCCCAATCCTGTGTCATCTTTCGGACTGCCGACTCCGCCCTGCTCAATGAGGAAGTGCCCACTGCCGAACGTGCCCTGGTATCGCGCACAGCGCTGTTTTGAACTACGCGCGCGTCTGCACCGGGAATTGGCGAAACCTCACTAGCTGGAGAGAAATAATGGTGATGGTAATGATGATGGTAGTAGTGCTGCCCCGGCGCACTGGGCTCTGGAGCAGACACAGGTTTCGGGACGAAAATTCTCGAACCTTCTGCAGCCTCCTTCATTGGCTCCGATTGAGTTGCAACCTGCTGCAAGGAAACGCCACACTTCGCGCAAAACTTATTCGTGGCAGGATTGTCTCCGCCACACGATGCGCAAACGGCGCGTTCTGTTGGTTCGGCTCTAGCCTCTGCGGCAAGGGCTTCTTCTGTATCGGAGTTCGCAGCGACCTTTTGAATAGCCTGTAAGGCAGCAGCAATAGCTTCTTGACCAGGCGCGGGACGACGCATGTCATGCTTCAGCCCCGCAAAGAACTGTTCAACCACAGGGTTGGGAAGCAGTTCTCGCTCCGAGCCTTCAGAGGAACTATGCGACGGAGGAAAGCTTTTTTGATTATCCATAGCCCTGTCCGGCAGGCGCCCCATTCTAGACGAAAACCCAGGCTTAACGGCTCGAAAATTCGATTTTCCCCTCAGCCTCGGCGGGCACGCCGTTGCACATAGCGGGGCGATATCGCCAGGAGCGCACGGCAGCCAACACATTACGGTCCTCGATGGCTCCGGCACTTTCTAGAATCAGTGGACTATGTACCCGGCCGTCCGCGCCAATGATAAAACTCACCGTGATTTTGTTTGCATCCGGTTGATCCAGCAGCGGATTGGGAGTTGCCAGGGCCTGAGGCGGTTGCGCGGCTGCGCAACTTGTATGCGCAGTGCGTGGTATGGCAGCGAATTCTGAGTCATGCACCGCGGAAGCCCAAATCTGATGCTCACGAAGCGTAACGGACGCACCGCTATTCGGTATTTGCAAAGATGAACCGCTGACCGATGCCAGGGAAGTAAGCGATGCAGAAACCATCAGAACGACAATGCACAGTTTGCGAAGCGGCATGTTCGCGCTCCTTTGTTTCTTTGATGGGCAATCCTCATACCACGCAACTCGGACCGTAAAGTATTCATGTAACGGCAATTATCCGAACCCAGGGGCGATCCAGCAGGGTCAAGTGAAAAGAGTTGCAGCTAAACCTCACATCTTTGCGTGAGTGATCAACATGAGCGTTACCAACTCTGCGACATCCACACCTGCCAAGTAAAAGATGCACTGGAAGCGTCGAAAGACTGATTTATGTATATTTTCCACTTACCACGGAACAATTAATGTCAGAGCTCAAACAAACGCTGAATATCGCCATGATCGGTCACGGATTCATTGGGAAAGTACATTCCAATGCTTTCCACCAAGTAGGACATTTTTTCCAGACTCCGTTTCAGCCCCGGTTGAAAGTCGTTTGCGGACGCGATCGTGAGAAGCTCGAAGCCGTGGCTTCGCAATGGGGGTGGGAAGAGATAGCTACCGATTGGCGGACGGTGGTCGACAGAAAGGATATTCAAGTTGTAGATATAGCCGTCCCGAACGTACTGCATGCGCCTATCGCGATCGCCGCCGCGGCTGCGGGTAAGATTGTGCTCTGCGAGAAACCGCTGGCTATGTCTCTGGACGAAGCGGAACGCATGGCCGCGGCGGTGCGGCAGGTTCCGAACCTGGTCTGGTTCAATTACCGGCGCGTCCCCGCGGTGGCGTTTGCAAAAATGTTACTTAGCGAAGGACGTGTTGGACAAATTTTTCACTATCGTGCTCTTTACCTGAATCAATCGGGAAGCAATCCCACCAAGGCTTCGGGCTGGCGCTATCAACGCGCAGTCGCAGGATCGGGCACCACGGGAGATCTGTTGTCGCACTCAGTGGATCTTGCCCTGGATCTGAATGGGAAAATCACTGAGTTGATGGCGATGACAAAAACCTTCGTTCCCGCTCGCGACGTGGACGACGCCGTTGTTGTGATGGCGCGTTTTGCCAATGGAAGCATCGGCAGTTTTGAAGCCAGCCGCTTTGCCCCCGGCTCTCGTAACCGCAATAGCTTCGAGATCAATGGCTCGCAAGGCATGTTGCGATTCAATCTAGAGAATCTGAACAACCTGGAAATCTTTGACGCGACCGAACCCGCTAATCTCCAAGGCATCCGCAATTTGCTGGTAACCGGCCCCAATCATCCCTATGCCGAGAACTTCTGGAAGCCTGGTCACATCATCGGTTACGAGCACACCTTCATCGCAACACTGGGTGATTTCCTGGGCGCGCTGGCGAGGAATGAAACGTTCCATCCGAATTTCGAAGATGCTCTGGCAGTGCAACGAGTGCTGGACGCGGTACAGCGATCGGCTGACTCCAAAAGTTGGTTAACGCTGGAAGGATGACGCAAGACAGCGACAGGCTATTGCATCACCCTGTCGCTGCAGCCAAGTGATATTAATATCGCCGAGCACAGCTTACGAAACATGCGGTTTGGTCAATCGCTCTATTGCAAACCGTTCTGAGTCAGTTTGACGGCTCGGCGTGGAGGACCCTCAGTTGAGAAATAAATGCTGGAGGCGTGAGCAGCGGTACTGATGTTATCGACGATAATGGAACTGGTTCCGTCCGACTCGCTTACGGTCAAAACCACTCCAGAGTTGGTCCTGGACATTATGCAACCAACCGCGGCGACACAATTTGAGGTCATGCCCCAGAAAAAGAAGTCCGTCCCGGCTGCGCCGATATTGGGGTTGAAAAATTCGGTAATGGGTGAGCACCGGGAGTCAATGAAGTTGAGGATCTGACCCGACGAGGAGGGGTTCGCATTCAAGATGCGGCCAGTAAACCCAAAAGAATATCTCCAGGGCGTGGTATCCGCAGCTCCAGTCCCGCACAGGAAAAGAGAACCGCTGGCAGGATTATTGAAGTAGTCGTTACTGAAAGCTCCCCCGTATAAGTTGGCCGTAAACCCACCAGTGCTGCCCTGCCCAATTCTCCCTCTTCTCAGTTGTGCAAGTGTGGTGGTATCTGCCTGCACCACTACGGCACTAGTCCCGTCATTGGAGGAAACAGCGAAAACAGTGCCATTGTCCACGTCAACAATTGGCGGATCGAAGATCGCAGGGGTAGTCGCGCCGGGAAGACCAACATTCAGAGACCGAATTGTAGCTGGGGCATTCGCGTTTACGGACCATAAAATTCCGCGGGCATCGCCGACAAATATATTTCCTGTAAGCTGATCTAGCACTGGACCGGTAAGCCTGCGGTTATTATTAATTAAAACAGGCCAGGGAGCGCCCGCTAAGGTGGGGGTACCATTGAAGACTCCGGTGATCTTGTAAAGCCTCCCGTCATCGGCGCCGACGTAGGCGACATCCAGGTCATAGTCAATCCAGGGAGACGAGCGAGTATTCGTATTCGCCGCAGCATATGTTAACGACGTCATAGTTGCGGTATTGCCGACACCGGGGGCGGCTGAAACTACGGGTGAAGTGCCATTTCCGGCGCCAGTGGCCCACGTAAGCACGTGGAATATAGATGACGTAGCAGTGCTTTCAACGAAGGCAATCTTTTTCCCGTCGAGTGATAACACCGGAGAGGTATCGATGCTGCCGCCGGCAAGCGTAGTGGTGTTGTACGAAAAGTAGGTTGTCGCCGCACCGGTGCCACAAAAACCGCCCGGCCCGCGATACAAGTTATTGAAAGCCACCAGATTGCCTTGGC
>MNGW01000173.1:0-14804 GCA_001918935.1 Acidobacteriales bacterium 13_1_40CM_3_55_5
TTCACGGCCAGGATGAACGATTCCCTGATCTGCCCCAAAGGTTTGAGCGAGGCCAGCGATGGGGCGATGTCACTCACGTCTTCAGGCTCGTCGGGAAGCGGCGGGGCACAGCCGTCGCTTTCTACTACTTTCGGCGCGCGAGCCAACGATACGGCGGCATTGCCTTCGACGCGGATTCCCCCACTGAAGTGGAATTGCGTGTTGATAGCCGGGGGCACCGGCGCCTGCAACGTGAACTCTTGCGGCGGGGCGTCGAATGAAGCGGCCAAGGCGGCGGAGCCTTCCGTCATCCCGGTTCGTCCAGTTGCGATGAGTGAAGGAGTTGCCGTAGGATGGGCGCGAATCTCAGTCGCGAACTGGGGGACGGGTCGAGCTTTCATCAGCGTGGCGCGGACGGAATCGCGCACGAAATCATGCATCACGGTCTGCTGGCGAAAACGGACCTCGGTTTTCGAGGGATGAACGTTGACGTCCACTTCTTCCGTAGGCAGTTCAAGAAACAGCAGTACCACGGGATACATTGTCGGCGGCAGGATGTTGCGGTAAGCGTCCGTGAGGGCGTGTTGAATCAGGCGATCGCGAATCAGGCGGCCATTCACGAAAACATAGATAGAGTTGCGATTGAGCTTCTGGATCTCAGGCTTGGAAACGAATCCGTGCAGGCGGATTTCTCCGGGATCTCTCGAACTGTGTTCTTGATCTTCTTCCGTTCTTCTCCACGGAGGCGGCTGGGGTAATCCGATTCGTTCCAGAGGCTGCGCGGCAGCGACCGCGATCAGTTGATCGAGCACTTCTTTACCAAACACTTGGTATACACGTTCGCTGTATCCATCCACGGGCGCGGCGATCAACACCGCATTGGTGGCCGAATGTAATTCGAAGTGCTTGTCAGGATGGGCAAGAGCGTAATGAGTCACCAGCGATGCAATATGCGAAAGCTCGGTGGACTCAGCCTTCAGAAATTTCTTCCGCGCCGGCGTGTTGAAGAAAAGGTCCCGCACGGTAATGGACGTGCCCAAAGGAAGTCCGGCTTCTTCCACTTTGAAGATTTTGCCGCCGTTGATTTCGACTACAGTTCCGCACGATTCATCGGCAGCCTTCGTCTCCAAGCGAAGGCGCGAGACCGAGGCGATTGAGGGCAGTGCTTCCCCACGAAATCCGAGAGTAGCGACACTCAACAGGTCTTCGGCATTTTTGATTTTTGAAGTTGCGTGACGCTCGAAGGCCAGCAGAGCGTCGTCGCGTACCATGCCACAACCGTTGTCGGTGATTTGGATGAGTTTTTTGCCGCCGGCTTCGATTTGAATTCGAATTCGGGTGGAACCTGCATCCAGCGAATTTTCCAGCAGTTCCTTTACTACCGAAGCCGGACGTTCCACCACTTCGCCGGCGGCGATCTTGTTGGCAACTTGCTCGGAAAGTACGTGGATACGCCCCATTGAGTCAGCGAGGTGGTCGCGATCAGTTTCGCAGATGCGCGTCTAGGAAAGCAAAACCAGAGGTTCCGCCCAAATGGGCGTCGGCGGTGAGCCGTCCAAGGGAGTTAATGCGATGGCCGGAATTCTACTGCTAATGTTGTTTCCACTTCCACGGCTCTCCCGTTCACTTGATAAGGCTGGAAACGCCACCATTTGACGGCGTCGATGGCAGCTGAACCCAGCGCATCGGGACCGCTGATTGGACGCAGTTTCACCACCGAGCCATCCCGCCCGATAACTGCCCCTAAGACCACCACACCCTGGACGTTGGCTCGGCGCAGTTCCTCAGGATAAAGCGGCTCCACTTTGTGGGTTATGAGCTGCTGCATGATCTCGGCGGGCACGGTAGCGCGCAGCAGTTCCGAATTCGCTGATTTGCGCTCCGGCATGCGGGTTTCGAGTTCATTCCAGGCGCGGTACCATCGCCACCAGCCCACGCTACCGAGCGTAATGAAGATTAGAAGTGCGAGCACTAGAACGCGGTGGGAAATGTGCGCAGTCGGGGCCGCACTGGCTTCCATGGTGGTTGTCTGGCGAACTGGCGTTACAGGCGGCGGAATCGGTGGGGGAGGCGGTGTTCTCCGTCGCGCCCAGTAGCGGATGCTGGCCTGCTGATCCTGAGACAGTCCAAGGAATTGGAAGCCGCATTGCAACTCTGCCTTGTGACGGACCACGGCCTTGGCTCGCAGCGGCGCGCTTACATCGGGAAGCCAAAACTCCACGCCAACCGAGTCACCGGGGCGAAACTCCGCTGCCAGAACTGCCAGCATGCCGCCTTCACCCAGGTCAATGCAGCGTCCGGGAACGTTATCGGGAACGCCGGAACGTAGTACGGTTACATCGATGGGAATTGCGATCGCGTGACGAGAAACACGGCGTGGGATGATATTTGCGGGCGCCAGAGCTCGTGCGGGTCCAGCACTCATAGATTCCCTTGGGGGCACATCAAAAAGACCTTCGGCCACACGGTTCAGTAATCAGGTTAGGCGTACGAGCGGAGTATAGCATCGCTTTTTGGAGGGATTCGAGAGTATCGTGCTTCCGGCACTTGGTCAGCTTGTTTCAGCTACCCAGCGCTGGAAGCGCTGGGCTAAGGTATTTGGCCCCTCGGGGCTGGACATGGCGCGGCAGAGGGCCGTGGTCAGAATCGGTTACGGGCAGTATCACCGCGCGAGTAGCAATCATCCCAAAAAGCAGATTGGCCCGGGGCGTGTGCCCTGAGCCAATAAATACGACACCAGACGTTGCCCGCGTTCGGCTGCGTGCTCGGATTACGGCCAGCGTTTCGCGGTGTCTTCCCATCCGGCGGCGCGAGCGGGCTGCGGATTTGCATTCACGGCCGGTTGGGGAATGCGAATAGGCTGTTGCGTCCCAGTGGCCGCGGTCAAAGTGGGTTTGTTGGCTGCATCAGCTTCCTTATCCTCGGACAGCAAGGGAGCGGCCACCCGCAGAGCTTCCACTTCTTTCTCCAACTTCGAGAGCTCAAGTTCCTTCTGTCTCAGGACCTCATAAACATTTTTCATCGGGGCACCTGTGAAAACGGTTCGAATACAGTGAATATCGGCACTTTATGCAGGTATAACTCTTTTGTCAAGGAGTAAGCGGGGAACTCCGGCTGGGTTCTTTTATGATCAACGCGGCCTGGCCGCGGCCAAAAGGAACTTCCCATCTGCACTCTTTTTGCGCAATTCGACTTGGAATCCGCCGCGCTCGATAAGAGCGAAAAATACCGGCTCGTCATATTTGATTGAGCTGCTCATGAACACTTTTTCGTCTTTTTTTAAATGCATCAAGGTAGGGCCGATTCGCACTTCCAGATCGCGGAGAGCAACGAAATATTTTGCCACCTCGTGAATTCCTTCCTGGCCTGGTCGCAACTCAAAATTGAGGCTGCCATCCTGTTCGGTCAAGCCCAAAGAGGCCAGCGGACTGAATGCAAACCGGCGGTTGGTCGGATTGTCATAGCCCGCAAGCGTGCTCTCGCGGTCAAAAACCTCACCATCGAATAGTGCACAGTCCACGGGCCGCATGATACGCAGCAATCGCTCGGGAAATCGTAGGGGATCAAATGCGCCGAGAGTATTCCCCAGAGTGGCAAAGATGCAGGACCGGCCCTGTCGCGCTAAAGCTTGCAGATGATCATCTGACATCATGTCGAGCTTGATTCCACGGCCGCTCCTAGCTGATTCTTGTGTCGCCGTAAGAGCCAATTCCAACAATGACTGGCTGAAATCGACTGCGGTGTAGGCCAGTGGCCGGTCAGTTTGTTGAAATGCTTGCAGCAGAAGTTTATCTTTGCTGCCCTCACCACATCCGAGACCGCAAAGTGTGTCAGCTTGCGGCCAGAGAGTTACCAGTTCAGGGTCGCTTGCTGCCAGAAGCTGCAAGGCGCGATTGGCGTTGCGGTACGCCGGAGCTCTCATTAATTCGACCCAGGCGCTTACGGAGGCAGGCATCCAGTAGAAAAATTTTTCATCCAGAAAACGCCGGGCAAAGGCAGCAGCAAAGCCGGAAGCGATTTCATCTTCCCGCAGAAGCACTTGCACCGAAAATGGTGTTTTGGCAATAGGCATGCTGTCAGCAGATTATCGGGCTTCGCCCCGGGTTTCAAAGAAATGCGGCGTCGATTTGTGTGACTCTTTGCCGGTTTCCGCATCTACTGTTAACAGCCTTCGAAGGCTATTGGAGGAAATATCATGAAGATCGTGGAAATCAGCGAAGTGGCCCCCACTTGTCATAGCAACTTTAAACTAGTGGAGACCGCGGAAGTGTCCCCCACCTGCCACAACAATTTCAAGCTGGTGGAGAGCACGGAAGTCGCACCGACCTGCCACTAAAAGGTCAGATGGGCTGAGCCTGTGATGACCAGGCCGCCCAGCCTTACGCTGTCGTTATAATAAACGGCAGCGGGACTGGCCGTCGCAGGCTTAATCCTATGCCATTCATACCCGAGGGCCGAATTTCCGTCGGCGCCTTTTACAATCCGCACTTAGCAGAAGAGTTGCTCCGCGCCGGCGATCTTATCGGACATCTCGCTATGGCTGATCCGCCGGCCAGCGACGATGCTGGGTTTCCCTATATCCGCGATCGCTTTCCGTTGCTGCTGCACGACTATCTGGGACAGCTTTCCGATCCGTTGAGTCCGCATGCGCTCGAGCGGGCACGGCACTTGCAGGACATGTACCGGTCTCCTTGGGTTGCGGAACATTTTCAATGTCTGCACACTCAGGATCACGATCGCACTTTGGATTATGTGTTTCCCCCGCTTTATACCGAGGAATTTCTACAGCGGTTTGAAGCCAACGCACGAGTGTTGCAAGATGCAGTCGGTGCGCCCCTGGTAATGGAAAACATTCCAGGATTTTTTTCCCTGGAGCACACGCAAATGAGCGAAGCGGAATTCCTGCGGCGCTTCTTCGACGACACCGGGTGCGGATTTTTGCTCGATCTGCCGCATATCTGGTTGGCGGCGCACTATTCCGGTGTCAAGGCACGAGAATATTTGAAGGATTTCCCGCTGGAAAAAGTTGTTGAAATGCACGTGGCTGGAGTGGAAGAAGATCGGGATCTGGAAGGGCCGTGGATTGCTCCTACTGCGCCGCCGCAGGAGATTCTGGATCTGGCATTGTGGGTTGCGGAACGTGCGCCTAAGCTGCGTGCTGTGACGTTCGACGCCTTCTCTCCCGGCTTAGCCGCGGAAACAGTTCTGAAATCGGTGGAAATGACGCGCCGGGCCTTCGGGCTGAACTAAGAGGCTGGCGCTAGCTTAGCTAGCTAGCTGTGGCACACTCATTTATTCCAGCATGCCCAAAGCAGAACCTTCCAAAAGCGATCGCGATTTGCAAGATGACGTCATCCGCTATCTTGCGGATGCCGGCACCCGAAACAAAAATTCGTCGGGACTACCTCTTTCCCCAGAGCAGGCGAAGCGAGCAGGAAAATTTGGGCGCTTTCTGGCGCGACGCTATTATCGCGACCGGCTAGCGCGCTCCTTCCGTTACTCGCGATTGTTTGCGACGGCGATAGGACTTACCGCGGAGCAAGTGGTAGATGGAGAGTCGTTCCAGACTTTTCTGAACGAATGTGTAATGGGATCTCTCGAAGCCGCGCAGCGAGTGGGGCAGATGGCGCTCATGTATCTGTCCGATGTCCACGAGCCGGGTGGATGGTGGTGCGACTTGCTGGCCTACGAGCAGGCATTCTTCCTTCAGGCGGCCACGGCTGAAGCGGAACCGGTGACGGATATTCCGCGCCGGCGACGTAGCGCCGCGTGTTTGGCTTTTCGATGGAATCTGCCGGAAATACTGCTTCAGCTCAAGTCTGCTCGGAACATTGGTGACGATTTGAAAAAAGATGTAGTCCTACTCTTTTCCCGCACCGCTAGCGGAAAAATCTATGTGATTGAAATAGAGGAGCAGGCTGAAAGGGTCTGGCGTCAGACCGATGGATTGCGAAACGTGGATCAGATCGCCTCGGCTGTATCTCTCCCGTTGACAACCGTACAAGATACTTTGCAAGCGTTAAGTCAAATAGGAGCTGTGGTGCTGCCTCCGCAATGAGCGGGTTGATGCTGTCATTATTCAGTATTCAGTCTGCGCAGATTCCTAAAGCTTCCTTGGCTTGTTTCCGTGCACCTCACTCGACTGATTGGGCGGCTTCCGACATTGGTTCGATGGCAGACATTAAGTTGAAAGAAGTAGATTTTTCATTGCGATGCGGCACCTAACTCAACAATGCGAAGAAATCAGTACTTCTGCGGCGGGGTTGCGCGAGAGGGAATTCCAACTTTGGAAGTAATTCCACTCACCAAGTATGGAAAGACGGAGTTTACAAATGTGAATATCGCAACATAACATTTCCAAAACAAATGTTCGCGGCACTGACCAAGCGAACTTCACAATAATTGCAAACTCTTCTTACCTTTTCTGAATCTCGACGTCTAAGAAGCAATGAGTTCCGCCACTCCGGCCCTATCTGACGCAAGAAAACGCAAGGTACAACGACCTCGCAAGTCAGACCTGGTTGATGGAACCCGGGAGAGGGCTTTTGCGTACCAGATCCAGGAGTGGTGTGCGCAAGGAAAGCGGCCCGTCAGACGTATGAGGCGCGTCGACGAGCAGTCGGCTCCGGAGGTCGGTCATGGAGAGTGCGCGAAATACTGGTAACGGAAGCGGAAGCAAGAGCCTTCCTGGCAGCGGTGATCCACATGTCCAGGAAGTAATGCGGGCTGCCCACGAGGAACTCAAGCAACTGCTACGTCAGCGCGGCGATATCATGAAGCGTATTGGTACGGTGAAGCAGACGATTGTTGGGCTGGCGAACCTATTTGGCGACGATGTACTGAGTGAAGAGTTGCTGGAACTGGTGGACCGCAAGAGCAGCGGCCGCCAACCTGGATTCACTAAGGCTTGCCGCATGGTATTGATGGAGGCCGACCGGCCTCTGGGAGCGCGTGAAGTTTGTGAGCATATCCAGCAGCGCATTCCGCCGATATTGCTGCGACACAAAGATCCGCTGGCGTCGGTCACTACCGTGCTAAACCGATTGGTGGAATATGGCGAGGCTCGAACCGTGGTTCGCGAAAATGGACGACGCGCCTGGCAGTGGGTGGCGGATCCAGCGGATAACGGTTTTGCCCGCGAGCGCGAAGGTTCCCCTTCAAAATTCTGAATGCGATAACCACGAAGGGTACGGAGTTTTTCTCAGTTCGCAGCTCGAGGTTCTCAGTTCTCAGCCCGGACTTTTCTTCAGGCGGGCAGCAGCATACCTTTTTCCAGATGGCGAGTTACGTGAGCGTACGACGCGGCATGCGGGTCGTGCGTAACCATCACGATAGTCTTGTGAAAATCCTGGTTCAGACGCTTGAGAATTTCCAGGACTTCGGTGGCGGAATGGCTATCGAGGTCGCCTGTGGGCTCGTCAGCCAGCAACAGAGTTGGATCGCTGACGATGGCACGGGCAATGGCGACACGCTGCTCCTGGCCGCCAGAAAGTTGCTTAGGCAGATGGTTCACACGGTCTTCGAGACCGACCAGCTTCAAGGCCGTCATCACGTGTTCGCGACGCTGTTGGGAATTGAGCTTAGTGAGCAGCAGCGGGAGTTCCACGTTTTCGAAAGCGGTGAGTACGGGGATCAGATTGAAGGTCTGAAAAACGTATCCGATATGCTCATTGCGCCAGTGGGCAGACTGAGAGTCGCTGAAGCGGAAAATATTCTCGCCCAGCACCAACAGGTCGCCTGATGTGGGACGGTCAATGGCGGCAATCATATTCAGCAGGGTGGTCTTGCCCGAGCCGGAAGGGCCCATGAGGGCGAGGAATTCGCCGGAAGCGATCTCAATGGAAACATCGTCGAGAGCTTTGACCTCAAACGCATCGCGCTTGAATATTTTGCTAACGTTGCGAGCCTGGACGACTTTGGTTTGGGTGGCGGTACGCGGAAAAGTAGCACTGCTCATGATTGTCCCTTGATCTTGATTTTTTGTCCGTCTTTCAAATCCTGCGGGGCAGTAGTGATAACGCTCTCGCCTCCATTGAGCCCTTGGACCAGCAATCCGCCGCTGCGCTGCGATTTTACTTGCACGTCACGCATCAGCGCTTTGCCATTGAACGCCAGGAATACGACCTTCTTGCCATTGTGATCGCGAACCGCAGTTGTAGGCACTACAACTCCGGAAGGTTGCGAGTTGGTGGTCTTCACTTCGTTGGCAAGGAACTTGACCGTGGCGTTCATTTCCGGACGCAGGTACTCGTCAGGATTCTGTATCTGCACCTTCACTTGGACGGTGGCTTTCTGGCGATTGGCTTCGGGAGAAATTTCGGCGATGACTCCGTCATATTTGCGATCGGGGAATGCATCCACGGTAACGACACCTTTTTGATTGTGGCTCAATTTTGAGAAATCATCCTGCGCGATATCGAGTTCGACTTGAAGGTCAGTGAGATCGGCGAGAGAAACTACTGATCCCTGTGGTCCGCCTTCGGCCGAACTGGCAAATTGCGCGGTAATGAGTTCGCCCTTTTCCGCGGTGCGCTCCAGGATGGTGCCGTTGACCGGAGCTCGAATGATGGTGGCATCGAGTTGCGCTTTGGCGAAATCAGCGCGGCCCTGAGCTTCGGCGAGGTCGCCATGGGCGCGATCGATTTCTTCCTGGCGTGGGCCGATCTTTGATAATTGGTATCCCTGTTCCAGAGAGTGGACACGCTGCTGGCTGGATTCAAACTTGGCAGTGGCATCGTCGAGCGCTTGTCGCGAAAGGACGCCTTGAGCAACCAGGTCTTTGGTGCGGCTTAGAGTGAGCCTGTCATTGGCTAAGGTGGCGCGTGCTTCGTCGAGATTGTGTTGTGCCTGCTGCACTTCTTCCGGCCGCGAGCCATGTTCCAGTTGGCTTAGCCTTGCGCGGGTGCTTTCCACTGCTCCTTTGGCTTGCTGATACTGGGCGAGGAATTCCTGGTTCTCGAGGCGAACCAGAATCTGGCCCTCTTTTACTTTGTCGCCTTTCTCCACGCCAATCCAAGCCACGCGGCCAGTGACCTTCGAATTCACATTGATCTTGTGATGCGCGACGATGTAGCCGCTGGCCGAGAGCACAATCCCACCGATGTCGCTGTTCTCGGCAACAGCGCGCGCTACTTCAACTTCGGGGACATCGGACGCGAATAGACGATAGAGCAGAGCGGAAAGACTCAGCAGCACGACTACCGAAATTCCAATGATGATGTAACGCTTAGCCCAGACGGGTGTTTCCCCACCGCCGGTCCCGCCGCTCTTTGCCGAGCGGTCAATACGCAAGCTTTGCAAGTCCTGATGCTTGATGTCGATTGGCATATTGCTCAAATTGTTTCAGCTCCACCTGTTGGAATGAACGCTCGCCGCCCTAAATTCTTAATCTCGCAGGGCAGCAATGATGTCACGACGAGCGGCATGCCATGCGGGTGCTATGCCCCCGAACAAACCCATAATCAGCGCGAACCCGACCGCGGTGACGACCACGGGCACCGTCATCCTTAGGCTAAAAACAATTTCGCTGAAGGTAAGACCATTCGACGTGCCCGTGGTCATTCCGTTCAAGGGCAGCATCAATAGTATTCCGACCAGCGCGCCCAAGAGGGATAGCAGCAGCGACTCCAACACAAACGAGGTGAGGATGCTCGGTTTTGAAAATCCTATTACGCGCAGAGTGGCAATTTCTCGGCCCCGATAGGCGACAGCAGCGTACATCGTATTCATCGCGGCGAAACTTGAGCCGATGGCCATAATGATCGCCACGATCCAACCAATAATCCGGATAGGCGCGCCAGAGGACGTTTGTTTTGCGTAATAGTCAGGTTCCAACACGCCTTCGAGCTTTAAACGCTGGTCATCACTGACGCGATGCTTGAGGGCGTCGGCGGAGACCGGATCCGTCGCCCGCAAGTAAGCGGAAGAGAAGCCGCCCTGACGATCGAAATCGGCTGCCATCTGGTTCACGTCCCCCCAAATTCCCGAGTCATACGCTGAACCGCCGGCGTCGAACACGCCAACCACCTGCCATGGCCCTTTGCCGAACGCCATGTTATCTCCCACGCTAGCGTTCAAAAAGCGTTTGTGGATCGACTGGCTGACGACGACTTCACGCTGCCCCGGAGTAAACCAGCGGCCTTGGACGAGCTTGGCTGAGGGCCGCATTTCGAGACCATCCGGCATCATGCCGCGTACGGTGACGTTGACTTCTCCTGTGCCACTCTTACGGGGCAGCACGATCACGACTACCCATTCACCTGACGCCATTGGCTCGCCATGGCTATCTTTGGCGATGCCTGGCAGATTCTTCAACACGGGAAAAGCGGTGGCATCAAAACCGCCAGACAGTTCTGCTTCTGATCCTTTGCGCAAGACCAATACATTGTTCGGATCTCCACTGGTGACAAAGGCGCGTTGCAAGCCAGCCAGAAGCGCCATAATAAAAATCGCTGTGGTCACCGTGAGTGCGATACCCAGCGCGGTCATGATGGTAAGTCCCTTACGCAATTTCAGGTTCCGGATGTTGTAGCTGATCGGTATAGCCATCTCGATCCCTTTCAGTTCAGCCGATGTGGCGCAGTCCTTCCACGATATTGACGCGGGAGGCGTTGTAAGCCGGAAAGTAGGCGCTGACGAATCCTACAAAGGCGGCAACTACGACCGCCAAGCCCATGGTGATCGGAGAAACTCTCAAGCCAAACAAAATTCCGGTGGCAAACGGCGAATGGGCAACGAATTGAACCAGCCCGGCAGCGATAAGAACTCCAAGCAACCCGCCCGCGACGGATAGTGCGATTGCCTCGCCGACGAACAAGGAGAGGACGATGCCGCGCGTAAATCCCAGAGTCTTCAGCATCGCAACCTCGCGCGTACGCTCGCGGATGGACATAGCCATGGTATTGGCGGCCACCAGCAGAATGGCAAAGACTACTGCAGCGCAAATGCTCAGGATAAATGCCTTGACGTTGCCCAGCATGGCGATGAACGAAAGTTGAAAAGCCTTTTCGCTCTCGGTTTTTGTGGGCTGGGGCGAGTTGCGGAACATGTCGTCGATGGCCCGCGAGGTGGGCGCAATGTCCTCGGGAGCAGCGACTCGAGTGAAGAAAAAGCCGGTCTGTCCCTTGTACCACGACACTGCTTCTTCCAAATATTTCGAATTCATGTAGAGAGTCTTGTTCGAAGGCGTCATGGTGAAGATGGCGCGAATCGTAAGCTCCGGGTTTACCGGGAAGATGGTTCCCTGCAAGGTGATGCGATCGCCGACCTTCCAGCCGTATCTTTTGGCCAACTCGGCGTCCACCATGGCGCCGGCACGATCGTGTATCCAAGCCTGAGCCTCATCGGCGGGCACATTTTTGTCAGCCGCGACTTTTAGATACTCCTCTGGGTCAGTGGCAAACTGGGCAAAGAAATTCTCCGGCTTGTTGTCCTTGTAACGGCCGCCGAACCACGTCATCGGCGCAACGTAGACGACGCCGGGAAGGGAACGAATCTTCTCCCGGTAAAAACCAGGCAGAAAAAAGGTAAGTGAAACTTTATGCCGGGTCATGAGCCGCTTGGCGGAATCCGGCGCGCCTGGATCGATGTAGAAGGTGCGCCAGATGGTCATCATCAGCGTAAGCAGGAGCAGAGAGAAGCCGATGCTAAGCACGGTCAATAGGCTGCGCCGCTTGTTGCGGAATGTGTTTCTCACGATAAAGCCAGTAATCGTCATTGCACTTACCCAATGTGGCGGAGGCCCTGCACGATGTTCGTGCGCGATGCGTGGTATGCCGGAAGAGCGGCGCTAAGAAAACCGACGAATCCGGCAACCAGCATGGCTACCAGGCACAGACCAGGTGTTACTTTTAGGGGAAAAAAACTGAAGAATTGCGGAGAGTGCGTGGCTACGTACACCAGCAAGTAAGCAATGCTGGTGCCCACCAGCCCGCCCAGCACAGCGAGAGTAACCGCCTCCCCCACAAACATCCCCAACACGGTTTGACGCGTGAAACCCAGGGTCTTAAGAACCGCCACCTCGCGGGTACGTTCCCGGATGGACATCGCCATCGTGTTTGCGGAAACCAGCAACGTAGCAAAGACCACTGCCGAGCAAATACTCAGAATGAAAGCCTTGACGTTGCCCATCATAGCCACGAATTCCAGGCCGAACGCCTTCTCACTCTCTGCTTTCGTAGGCTGGGGCGCGTTGCGGAACATATCGTCTATTGCAGTGCTGACTTTGCTCACATCCGCGGCAGTTGCGGCCAGGATACTGAAAGTGCCAGCTCGGCCTTTGAACCAGGAGACGGCCTCTTCGACGTACTTGGCGTTGAAATAGACAGATTTGTCATCCGGGTTGGAGGTAAAAATACCGCGAATGTTCAGATCGAGGTTCACAGGATAGATGGTCCCCTGCAAAACGATGCGATCCCCCAACTTCCATCCGTATTTTTTTGCCAGACTGCTGTCGACGATGACTCCCTGGCGATCACGTTGCCATGCAGTGAGTTGATCGGCCGGCATTTCAATATCCCGATATACCTTAAAAAATTCCTCCGGGTCCGTGCCAAACTGAGCAAAAAAGTTTTCCGGCTTCTGATCTTTGTAAATTCCTCCAAACCAGGAGATCGGGACCACCGCAACCACGCCTGGCACCGAGCGGATTTTCTCGCGGTAGAAACCCGGAAGATTGAAGGTCAACGACACGCGATGGCGGACGACCACGCGCTGAGCCGACTCGGCGCTGCCTTCATCCAAATAGAAAGCGCGCCACAGGGTCATCATTAGCGTAAGCAGCAGGAGGGAAAAACCGATGCTTAAGACCGTCAAGATACTACGGCGCTTGTTGCGAAAGGCATTCTTGCCGACGAATCGGGTCAGGGTCATGGATAAGTCCCGGAAGATACAGAAGCAAGCCGTTTAGACGTAAAGATTGCCAATTAGGATAGACGATGGAGAGCTTCCCCACAACTGACAGGTTGCGGGAAGTTCGCTGCTGCGATACAGTGCCAAATCGATTTTCTGTTAGCGCAGGGCTACAGCCCTATCTATCTGCGCCATGCCGTTGCAAGGGGTGCCGCAGCAGGGAAGAGGCGGGGGAGGATTATGGTCCAAAGCGCGGCGCATTTTACCCACAAATCGCTGACTGGGATCGATATCGCGATCATTGTCGTCTATTTCATCGTGATTTTTGCCATAGGTTTTTACTTCGCGCGCAAGGAACGCACTTCGACCGATTACTTCCTGGCTAGCCGCAGCGTGGGATGGTTTGCGATTGGGGCGTCGCTGTTCGTCTCCAATATTTCAACTGAACATTTCATTGGACTGGCGGGATCGGGAGCCACCTCGGGACTGGCGGTCGGCCATTTCGAGTGGCTGGCTTGCCTGATCCTTCTGATATTGGGTTGGGTTTTCGTTCCGTTTTATCTGCGCTCCAATGTGTTCACCATGCCGGAATTTTTGGAGCGTCGCTTCAGCCGGTCTTGCGCGGTATATCTGGCGAGCATATCCATCATTGCTTATGTGTTCACCAAAATTTCTGTGCATTTGTATGCGGCCGCAATCGTGCTGGAACGGGTTGTGGGTTGGAATGCGCTTCAGGCCGCCGTGGTGCTGGTGATTGCGACGGGGATTTACACTATTGCCGGTGGGTTGGCGGCGGTGATTTATACCGACCTGGTGCAGACGATCATCCTGATCATCGGGGCGGTGATCTTGACGTTGATCGGTTTACACGATGTCGGTGGATTTGCAGGGCTACGAGCTCACGTGCCAGCGAACTACTTTCACATGATCAAGTCGGCCACCGATCCTGAGTTTCCCTGGACTGGCATCTTCTTCGGAGCGCCCATCCTCGGGATATGGTATTGGTGCACCGATCAAGTAATTGTGCAACGTGTTCTTTCCGCGAAAGATGAAGGACACGCCAAGGCAGCCACGATCTTTGCCGGCTTCCTAAAGATTTTGCCTGTGTTCATGTTGGTGCTGCCTGGGCTGATTGCGTTTGCCTTGTATCCTGATATGTTCCACATAGGAGCAAACGGCCAGGTACTGAACGGGGATATTGCTTATCCAACGTTAATCATTAATCTGTTACCGACCGGGCTGGTGGGGCTGATGATCGCGGCTTTGCTGGCGGCGCTGATGGGAGCGATGAGCTCTGTATTTAACTCGGCTTCGACTCTGGTCACCCTGGACTTCTATAAAAAAATCAAACCGGATGCCAGCGAGAGACAACTGGTCCGCTTTGGCCGGGTGATGACTGGGGTAATGGTTTTACTCGGGCTGGCATGGGTGCCGTTCATACATTTGATCAGCAGCCAGCTCTACATTTACCTGCAAAGCGTGCAGGCGTACATCAGTCCGCCGATTACATCTTGCTTTATCCTGGGAATTCTGTGGCCGCGGCTGAATGCGCAAGGGGCCATCAGTTCGCTGCTGACCGGTTTTGTGCTGGGTGCGGTACGCTTTGTACTTGAGATCATGGACCGTGCGGCCGGCGGTCGCTTCGAGAATCCCGCGATTCGCTGGTTGATCGACATTAATTTCCTGCACTATGCGATCTTGATGTTCGTGATCTGCTCGCTGGTGCTGGTCGTGGTTTCCCTGATGACGCCGGCGCCGGACCGCAAGAAACTTGCTGGCCTGACCTTTGCCACCGTCGATGAAAAAATGGACCTGACGCAAGTAGCGCGCCCAGTTGTGTACAAGCCGGCGGCGGAAACCGCGATGGAGCATAGACTGAACGTCGTTTTCAGCCTGGCATTGCTTAGCACCGTGGTCGGCCTTTGGATCTATTTTCGCTAGGCAGGTCGCCGTGGCACGTATCCGCAGTTTGCGAC
>MNGW01000173.1:14861-37691 GCA_001918935.1 Acidobacteriales bacterium 13_1_40CM_3_55_5
CCAGCTTTTCCAAGTTGAAATCCTGAATAGTGGCAAGCGTGATCAACGCGTGCTCGGGCTGGATGCGGTAACCGGCTCCCTTGATCTCTACGCCTTCGAGCAATTACCCGGTCCGGGCGAGGTCGTCTTTGTGGAGACGCGGAATTGTCCGCTGCCGCTGCTGGAAGAGGAAAAGGCGAGGGAACTGATCCTGGGAAAAGTGCGACGTGTACTTTTCACCACTGGTTTTTTTCGCATGCGGAATCTGCAGATTTCGGCGCAGCCGATCGCTGGAGAAATTTATATCCCGTACTGGGTGGGATTTCGTGGGCGCGGAGCTCAGGCGCGGTTTGTCGTGATGGATGCGGTACGGCGGCGAATCGAAGGAGCCAAAGTGCGCAACCTGCTGCAAACCTGGTTGACTTCCATGCAGTAATCCATATAGTTCTGTGACTTCGTAGTCGAGTCCTTGATTCGTTGCTCTTCCACACAAACTTCCTGGCAATAGAACTATTTGTTCGCGGGATATAATCCTGGTCAACACGCTACGGGTGTCTGGCTTCGAAAATAATCCATGCGTACGATCGGCATCTCACTTGCGTGCCTCGTGTTAATGCTCAGCAGCATCCGGATGCAAGCGAAGGACAATGGTACACAGCCGCTCTGGGCAGTCGATCTGAGGCCCTTTTTCCAATTCCTCCCGTCCTAACCCGCACTACATTGGAGGAAAAGCTTACATCGGTGGGAAATTCGTTGATATTGGTGTCCTCTTTCCTACGTCGGATGAAGTAATTTGTTACTTTGTAACAAAAGCAGATGCCGGACAACTCGTGCGCCGCAATGAACTCACTCCCACCGATCCCTTCGTCCTACAATTCGTTGCGTTTGATGCGAAAACCGGAGCTCTGAAATTTCGAAAGCAGCTCCCTACGCGCTCGGGCATCTCCTCCGTGATGATGAACGACGAGGGGAATTTCATAGTTAGAAACGGCGATTTCCTCAGACTCTACTCACCCGACTTCAAGGTGCTGAGGGAACGAAAATTGGAGGCGGTCAAGAAGTACGATTATTGGGAATTACGTCTCTCGCCTACCGGCAGAACTCTGTTGCTCAAGCACTACATTCCGTCTAACACGCACATTGAAATCTTGAGGAGTTCGTCGTTGTCCCCATTGGGTAGCGGGCTAGACAGAGCTCTGTCCTTTCGCTTCGCCATCTCAGACGACAGCCTGGCAACAGCAGAGGAGAGCACAAGAGTACTTCTTCGAAAGTTTGTCGAACCATCTGGGAGGGGAAGAGTCATCTATGTCTATCTACGCCGGCATTTGTAACGAATACCGAATCGCTCACTCTTTGCTGGTATGAGCTCACCGTGGTGAACACGAAAGGTCAAATTATCATGCAGGACCGGTTAGAGGGGGGAAAGAAGGAGAGCCTCGAGGAGCTAACCTCCGTTACGCGAGACGGCAAATTTTTCGCCGTATCCGCCGAGCAAGAAAAAGGTGGTTTCATGGATTTAACCGACATAAGGCGGAGCCGGACGCGAATCCTGATCTATGACACTAATTTGCGAAAGCGAATCTCGAGCGTCCAGGTAGTCCCGATCCCTAGAGGGGACTACGACTTTGCTCTGTCGCGTGATGGCAGCAAGCTTGCTGTGATGATTGACGATCACCTAAATATCTACGACACTGGAGCAGCGGAGAAGCCCACCGAACACAGTCGGCAGCCGCCCTCCTCTGCGAGTACTTTGGTAATTCGCAAGCGATAACTGCGCCGCGCTATCCTACGCCTATCCTCCTCTAATAAGGACCACACCTGTCGCGCGTGGAATGCGACAAGGTCATGCCAGCACGAGGGTTGGGAAGAAATGTCGAATAAAATCGGCCGTTTCGAAATCATCAACGAAATCGCGCGTTCCGAAATCGGCTGTACCTATAAAGCTTCGGATAGCGAGAGTGGGCACACTGTCGCGTTGAAGACAATCAATCTGGAGCTGCTGGGAGATCAAGCGGAAGCGTTGGTGCAGCGTATCGACGAGGAAGCAGAAACCAGCAAAGCGCTCAGTAGCCACAATATTGCGCTGCTTTACGGAGCAGGAGATATCGACGGTAAGCTGTGCGCCGCCATGGAATATGTGCAGGGCAACAGCATTGCCACCATGCTGGCGCGCAAAGAGGGGTTTTCTATTTGGGACCTGCAGGACATCACGCGCCAGACTTGTCAGGGACTGGATCATGCGCATGTAAACAAAGTCGTGCACTACAGCCTTGAGCCCGCGAAGGTGATGGTGCAGTGGGACGGCACGGTCAAGATTCTGAGCTTTGGGATTTCCGGCATGGGCGCATATGCGGTTCTGGCCACAGGCAAGTCGCCGGAAGTTTTGCATTATCTCTCCCCGGAACAGTTGCGGGGAGAGCCGCTGGATGGGCGTTCCAACCTATTTACGCTAGGTGCGATCCTCTACGAGATGGTCACCGAGCGCAAGGCATTCGACGCAGAGGATGCGGATCAATTGCGGCAGCAGATACTGGAACAAATGCCGGTAGCACCGGATCAAATCAACCGCAAGATTCATCCTGCCTTGAGTGAAGTCATCATGAAAGCTCTGGCCAAGGTCCCCGAAGGACGTTATGCATCGGGGCAAGAATTGGTGAATGATTTAGAAAGGTGCAAAGAAAGCGCCACTAAGGCAGCGGCCGCGAAGAAAACGGCTCAGCTCGCCACATCACCGTCGGCGACGGCCAAAACCATCAGCCCTAAGGCCAGCCCAAACGTGGCAAAAAAGGCGGTCGCCGCCGCAGCCGGCGCGGCCAGTACGGTCGCTCCGGCGCAGCGGCAATCACCGTCTCCGCAGGGTACTGCCGGCGGGCGAGAAAGCAGTTCCGCAGCCTTAACGCCTGAGCTGGGCGCCGCGCCAGGAATCGCAGTGGATCCGATGATGGATGAAGCCAGAAACGCCGCAACGCAGGGGCGTAGTTTTTCGGAAATCGAGGAACTGCCGCCGATGCAAGAAGTATATATCGCACCCCCGCCTAACCCGGATCCCGAGATCTCGCCAACTTCAGCGCCGCAGGCAAGTGCGTACGCTGCTAAAGCCTCCGAGAAGCCCCGAATGCAGCCGCGCCAGGTAGCGAGGCAAGCGGTGACGGAAATTAAGAAGACTCCGCCAAAACTTTTTATGTACTCCATTGGGGCGGCGGTTTGCCTGATGCTGGCCGTGACTGTGGGAATCATGCTGCACAATCATTCTCAAGAGGCCGATGAAAATACCGGATCAGCGGTATCCATGGCTGGGGCCTCCAGCGGAACAGCAGGGAAACGAAGCTCAATTTCAGACGCCGCGGCTCAGACAACCGATAATGTCGAAGCCTCGTCTCCGGTTCATGCCGTCGTGCCGGAGAGGATCGAAGCCGAATCCGGTCCCGTAACGGTGACCCCGAGGTACAACAAGCGTAAAGCTAAGGTGACGCCGACTCCTTCCGCAGTCATTCCGGGGCAGTTGACTATTAATTCCACACCGGAAGGAGCGCAAGTTCGCATCGATGGGCGAACCGATCCGAGTTGGGTCACGCCTTACAATCTGCCGGGATTGGCGCCCGGACAACACAGCGTCAGCGTGAGCAAGGCCGGTTATGCCGCAGAGAACAGGACCATTGACGTGGCATCGGCCAGCAAGTCATTTCTTGTAGTCCAGTTGGCACAGATCACTGCCACGGCGGCGGTCACCAGCACACCCTCGGGCGCCGCGGTATTTGTGGACGGCAAGGACAGTGGACGATTGACTCCGGCACAGATTCCAGTGGACAGGCCGGGCAATCACACTTTTCTTGTAAGGAAACAAGGATATTCGGAAGAATTCACGACCGCGAATCTGCAAGCAGGCCAAACCTATCATTTTGCGCCAACCCTGCGCGTGCTTGGGAACACTAGTGAAATCAAAACCGCTGGCAAGTTCAAAAAGATTTTTGGTGGTGGAGGCGAGACGTCCGGAATGGGTACGGTGAGCGTTAAGACCCAACCCAAGGGAGCACAGATCGCCGTCAATCGCCGCGTTGTGGACAAGAATTCGCCGGTGGAGTTCTACCTGAACCCGGGCGCCTATGTGGTGGACATCACGCTTTCCGGCTATAAGCCTATCCATCGCGTGGTCAATGTAGAGAAGGGCAACAAGTTCGCCATGGACGAGACTTTGGAACGCCAATAAGCTGGTTAAATCGGAAATAAAAAGACCCGCTTCTTCGGAAGTGGGTCTTTGCGTTAATTGTGACGCCAGTCCCAGTACCGTCCGAACGTAGCCTCATATCCGGCTCGATAGCCGTTGCTGTACTGGACCTTGTACGCGTTCTTGTCGCCGTCTACGCGTTGGTAGCCACCATCGCGGTCATCATACTTGCCGCGCGGTTCGGGATTGAACGGCTTGCGCTGGGACATATCCGCGTTCGCCATTTTGGCTCCATCGCTGTAACCATAGCGGAATCCAGGATTGCCGCCAAAGGCTCCTTGCGGGTAGCCAGTCTGGTCAGTGGGATAGTTGCCACGGCTATAGACTCGCCCACCGCTGTAAACCCCACCAGGGTTGTAAACTCCGCCTCGGTCATAAACCCCGCCACGGTTGTAAACACCATCGTCGGCGTCGCCGTCGTTCCGATGCCATCCCTGATTATTTTGGTAGACGGACGGATTGCGTCGGCCATAGCGGCCGTTATTTCTCCAATTGCCCGAGCCGCGATCGTCACGATCACCATCGCCGTCGCCACGCCGCCATCCCCGATTCCGATCGTTGTCCCGATTTCTCCAGCCATCACGATCGTCGCGGTCACCGTCGCGACGGTGTTTGTGGGCCTGGGTATTATTGCGACCGTAGTAATCGTCATTGTCGTTATCGCGATCGTAAGCCAGCGCTAAACCGCTGCACGCTAACGTCACCGCTACTGCCAGTGCTGTCATTCTTACTTTTCCTAACATGGTTTCCCTCCCACTTGATTTCGGTCTGACAGAAGGCCGGATACCTTGCCCTGCCTGTTTTCTGCTGACTTGATGTCTTTAACAGGTGTGATGCGGACGAAACATCGATTCGATGCTCACGCAAAGAATATGGATTGAATAACACGCGAATCTGAAGCCAAGCTTAAGCTGCGATGAGGATTAGCGCGAAACCTGAAGCCAAGCTTAAGCGCCTTAAGGCTGAGTGTTAGACTTTCATGCTTTCCTTCTTTCCTGCGGAGGAGAAGTCATCATGGATATAAAACGCGTGGGAGTGGTGGGCGCCGGAACAATGGGCAATGGCATCGCTCATGTTTTTGCCCGCAGCGGATACGAGGTTGTGTTGTGTGATGTGGAGCAGAGCTTTCTGGATCGCGCGCTGGAGACGATTGCCAAGAATCTCGAGCGCGAAGTTGCGAAGTACAAGATCACTGCCAAGGAAAAATCTGCGGCACTGAAACGCATTGAGCCGGCGCTCAGGCGCACCAAGCTGGCAGACTGCGATTTTGTGGTGGAGGCCGCTACTGAGAAGTTCGAAGTCAAGGCAGACATTTTTCGCGACCTGGACAAAATCTGCCGGCCGCAAGTTACTCTGGCCTCCAACACATCCTCAATTTCCATCACTAGGCTGGCAGCGTTGACCGGGCGGGCTGACAAAGTCATCGGAATGCACTTCTTCAATCCGGTTCCCGTAATGAAGCTCGTGGAATTGATTCGCGGCCTGGCCACCTCCAATGAAACATTCAAAAAAGTGCGCGATCTGGCGACCAAACTGGAGAAGACGCCAGTGGAAGTCAATGACGCACCCGGCTTCGTCTCCAACCGGGTGCTGATGCCACTTCTGAACGAGGCTATGTACACCGTCATGGAAGGGGTGGCGACGGCGGAAGCAGTGGACGAAGTTTTCAAGCTGGGGATGGCACACCCCATGGGACCACTGGCACTGGCAGATTTTATTGGTCTGGATGTTTGTCTGGACATCATGCGAGTGCTGCAGGACGGGTTAGGCGATCCCAAGTACCGGCCATGCCCGTTGCTGATCAAAATGGTGGACGCCGGCTGGCTGGGAAAGAAGAGCGGCAGAGGTTTTTACACCTATCAGGCGTAGATCAAAATTATTCAATCCAAACGAGGGGGGCGTGTGATGAAACCAGACCGGCGAAATGTATTGAAAAAAAGCGCAGCTTTGATCGCGGCCGCGAGCGTGGTTGGAACTGTGAAAGCTGAAGCGAAGGAAAAGTCGAAGAAAAAGGTTTACTATACCGGCGGAAAACCACCGGAGAAAATGCCTCTGTTTTCGGGGGCAGTGTCGTTCGGTAACCTGCTGTTCATTGCCGGGAAAGGCGCACACTTCCCGGGTGACATTGCGTCCCACACCAAACATGTTCTCGATGAAATCGAGAAAGAACTGACCAACGCAGGGTCATCCATGCAGAAGGTCCTGAAGGTGAACGTCTATCTGAACGACATCAAAGACTACGCCGGGATGAACGAAGTCTATCTCGGGCGATTCGGCAATGAGCCGCCGGTGCGCACCACGGTAGCGGTCGCAAACGGTGGAGTTCCGGGAAACTCGCTGGTCGAGATCGATTGCATCGCTTACATCTAGCTGAGATCGGAACGTAAGCACTAAAGTAGCGGATAACCGAAAAGTTACTCCCATTTCCACTGCGGCTGCGAGTATGCTCGAAGGCCATGGGAGTTTCCGTCTCGGTGCTGGCCTCTGGCAGCCGGGGAAATAGTGCCATCATTCGCAGCGCCACCACCACCATACTGGTGGATGCGGGAATGTCCTGCCGCGAGACTTTCAAACGCATGAAGGCGGCGGGAGATGATCCTCACATTCTTTCCGCCATTCTGATTAGCCACGAGCATACCGACCACGTGTATGGGTTGGCCGTGCTTGCCCGCAAGCTCAATGTGCCAATCTTCATGACGGGCGCTACCCATCAGGCTTGGGCACGGGCAGTGCGCGATTCAGTAGGAGAAAAGCCGGAGGTAGGCAAGCTCGAGTTATTCTCCTCGGGATGCCAGTTCCAGATTGGCGATATTGCGGTTACGCCTTTCACCATCCCGCATGATGCTGCCGATCCGGTGGGATTTGCGTTTCGCTCGGAAGGGATAAAAGTAGCCATCGCCACCGATCTTGGATACATCCCGCCCAACGTTTGCGATCACTTGCGAGGCTGTGATGTGCTGGTGATCGAGTCCAACCATGATGTGGAGATGCTGCGCGGCGGTCCGTATCCCTGGTCGGTGAAGCAGCGGGTAATGAGTCGCGTCGGGCACCTTTCGAACGACGCACTCGCGGATTTCTTTGCCAGCGACTATGATGGAAGTGCAGCATATGTGGTGCTAGCGCATCTCTCGGAGCAGAACAACCATCCCGAGATCGCGCGGCGAGCGGCGGAAAAGGCCCTGAGTCCGCGACGTAATCTGCTGCATAACCGCGTGTTGCTGGCAGCACAATCAGAGCCGATGGAAGCCATCCGGCTGTAGTAACGAATGAGTGAATGCATTGATCCGATCATAGGCAAGATTCTGGCCGGCTGGCGCTACGATATTTCCGGCATCGCACCAGAGATGCGCTCCGGCTACGAAGAGCACCTAGCCGCCTGCGAGCACTGCCGCAAATGGCAACGCCTGCATCGCACCATAGATGTTTCCCTGATTGTGTTGGCCTCGGTCTCGGCCGGGGTGTTTCTTCTGGCCTTTGGAGTGATCCGGCACTTGGGGCCACGCCACGCCTTCTGGTTGGAGTTGGCAGCCCTTTCCGGATTTGCTCTTTCCGCATTGATCTGGCTGATCGTGGCTGTCGCTACCCCTGCGCCCATGGCCGTGGTGGATGTGGCGCGGCTGGGAGCACGCCACGTACACGACCGGCTGCCTGCCGAGATTCGTGATCGCCTGCCGGAAGAGTTGCGGGTGAAAATCACGGGACAATCGTAAGCCGCTTCATCCACCAGTCCACTTCATCAGGACGCTGACATAGAAGCGTGTCAAGCGTATATTTTTCCAATGTGGCAACAGCTCAGCGAGGGGTGGGAAGTAGCCATCGTAATCGTCGTCACACTTGCACTTGCTTACTTCGTGATGGTGACACTGAGGAAATAGCTTATGAGGCTGAGAGAAGTTTCCAAAGCCTTCGCGCAGTTGCTAGGCTTGCTTCGGATAATCGCTGAAATCTATTGCGGCCGCAGACGCAAAAACATCACCACGCCTGCGGGATGGGAATTGTAGATAGGCTTCAAAGTATCCGGCACACCATACCACGTAACCTGAGCGCCCACAGCGGTGGACAGATGAGGGATGTGACCGATTTCGCGGTCGTAACCGGCGGTGTAAGCCTGGACGCGCGCGAAGTAGCGTTCCTGGAAGCCTGCCGGTTCCAGATTTTCGCCAAGTAACAATTCATTGGTGCGGTCGACATTCTCGATTCGAGTCCAGAGATAGTTCTTGCCTGCCCAGTGAAGTGTGGACTCTGCCAGGTAGCTGTTGCCGATATTTCCATCCACAAGACTTCGATTCCGTCCCCATAAAAGCATCGACGCCCAGTTGCCATTTTGCAGCCGGCGGTTATACATCAGAGAAGCAGTCATGCGGCGGAGATCCGTGCCTGGCGCGAGCGCCTCGGGACTATGAAGTTGGGCAAGCGAATACTGAAAACTCCAACTCTGCCCCGGATTGACGGTCAGGCGCGACGACCACGAATCGATCTTGCCGGAGTCCAGGTTCCAGCGAAACTCGTCGGGCTCGCGTCCGTGGAAGCCGGAGGCTTCCAATCTGACATCGCGGTAAGTTAGTCCAACGGTGATTACATCGTCGGCAATGTGGGTGGAGTCCTGAAGATGGTGTCCGAGAGGCGCGATGGGATCTTCGGACGCTGATGGCCGGTGAGGATAGGCGAGTGGGCCCATGGCCGGATCGCCCATGGGCGCAGCGTAAAAAGACAGCAGCGTATTTTCGCTCAACTTGTGGTCGTACAGCGCAGCCAATTCCATGAAGAAATCGTGGGGATGTTGGCCGTCCACGACGGCGCGTCCAAAGGCCGTTTCGCCCTGCTGAAATAATTCCGGGTAACGGCGCTTCGAGACTGTTCCCGGTTCAAAACTCAGCATCGCTCGCAAGGTAAGCGTGCCCTTGCCCAATTGGCGTTGTGCCATGGGCATAATCCAGTTTGTGGAGAAGAATTTGTCAGCGCCGCGCGGGCGGCTTTGCTGGATGTCATTGAGGAAGGCTTCCCCGTGGAACATGAGCGTCCACTTGCCTTTCATGGTCATGAGCATGGGGGCAGGAGTGGAATTCGGTTCGGCGTCGGTGCCAGCGGTTACGTGATGTTGCAGCAACTCGATAAGCGAGTGGGATTCCATGGTCATCTTATGACCGCTCATGTCTTGGTGGCTCATGCCAGTCATCCCCGGCATATTCTGACCAACATGTTGTTGGGCAGAATCTTTTTCAGCGTGAGCATCCTGAGCCATGGACGGTTCGACCTGGAATATCACTGCAATTAGAATCAAACAAACAGCACGCATTTTCCCTCGTAAGCGCAATAGTCACCCAAAATTAAACCGGTGCGGACGTTCAGTGTGAGGTTTGAGTATGTCGGAGGTTTCGAGTCTAGATGCGCAGGGGCGCGATGCCGGGAGGACTGGATCCAATTAGGATTCTAGAAGACGGCGACTGCGAGTAGGTGACAAGTGCTGGATCGACTGTAAAAAGATGTGAAGAGTCATGAGGGCCTGAGAAGTCAGGAGTGAATGCGGTCAATGCCGCGGTGTGGTGGCCCAAGGCGCAGCAGTGATGGCTAGCGGGTTGTGGAGTTACCGGGGCTTGGTGGTGACATCCGGCGGGAGCAGCATCTGCCGCTAGCGAAGTCTGCACTGCCAGCGGGGTAGCCGTGAATGCAGTGACAACGAACAGCACGAAGACTCCAACCAGTTTTGCGCGTAAAGAAGTCACTTGGGATAGGATGCACCATCCTGCGGCCTGTTGCCACTAATTTCGGAACTGCCGGCGCACAGTAGGCATTGTAGCTGATTCCGGCACCGCTGGGTCTTTTTTAGCAACACCGACGCCATACGAATCAGGCACAATTTGAGTCATGGATTCTATGAAGAATTTGCAGGCAATTCGAATCGCCATGCTGGCCAGCGTCGTGCTCTACGCCGTAATCGCAACACTGGTGCCAGCTAGCGGAGAGCCGAATCCGGTTGTGTTCTACGCATTTACGGCAATCGCCATCGTGGAGGTAGCGGGGATCGTCGTGCTGCGGCGCATTCTCTCGAGTCAGACAGCAACCATGTCACCGCCACAGGGGAAAGTATCCGTGAAGCCGGAAACCACTTTGATAATTATTTATTGTTTGAGTGAAGCGGTGGCCCTGTATGGCTTGGTATTGCACTTCTTAGCATTTAGCCTTAGCCAAGTGGCGACTTTCTTTGTTGCAGGTCTGGTATTGTTGTTCTTTTTCGAACCACGACGAGTGTTAGGGGAAGCAACTTAGTTACGCGCGGAGCCCAGGGGCGGCACGACTGAAGTCATGCCCTTTCAAAACTGAGAGTTACTTGATGTGACAAGTGGCTAGCCCGCGCTTTTCCAGATATTGCTGGTGATAGTCCTCGGCGGGGTAGAAGGTCACGGCAGGAACAATCTGCGTGACGATGGGCTTGCTGTAGCGTCCAGACTTTCCCAATTTCTCTTTGGAGGCTAAGGCCGCGGCTTCTTGTTGCGGGTCATGAAAGAAGATCGCAGAGCGGTACTGGGTACCGAAGTCGGGCCCCTGACGATTCAATTGAGTCGGATCGTGGTTCTCCCAGAAAACTTCCAACAGCTTGTCGTAAGACAGCTTGGCTGGATCGTAGTCCACTTCCACAGCCTCGGCGTGTCCGGTGCTATTGGTGCAAACGTCTTCGTAAGTAGGACCGGCGAACTTTCCGCCGGTATAACCCACGCGGGTGGAATTCACACCTGGCAATTGGCGAAATGTGGCTTCGACTCCCCAAAAACAGCCGGCGGCGAATGTGGCTTTGGCCATGATAATTTGCTCCATTAAACAGTGTAATAGTTTCTGGAAAATGACGCGAGTGAAGCGGGCCTATGCAATCTCTTTGTCTTGATGATGGGCCGATGCTTGCGTTTCGACTGATCCTCTGGCATCCTTCAGCATAGATTGCGGCCAAGCGGCTTACCCGCTACGGCTGTGAGGCCTTGTGAGTTCCAGCCTTTCTCTCCAATCGCGATTCATTCTTGCGGTATTGCTGACCACCATCCTGGCGCCGGCTGCATGGCCGGGCAATTCGGGCTTCACTCCTCAGACCCGCGTCGGCTTTACGATCGGGGATCAATGGGAGCCGGCGATCGCCGCCGATGGTTACGGTCATGTGTACATTCTTTATCCGCAATATGTGATCGTCCCGGGCTGTGCGAGCTGCCCGCTGCCAACTCTGATTTTGGTGGTGAGCAACGATAATGGAAACACGTGGCAGGCGCCGCATCAGATCGCGCCCCCCGGTACTGGTCGGTTTGATGCGCAGATCGCGGTGGATCCAGCGGATCACAGAACCGTCTACGCCGCCTGGCTGCAGAACAACAAGAGCGACACCGTGGTGGCTAAGTCGGCGGACTTCGGGCAAAGCTGGTCGCTGGTGATTGCTGACAGTACGAATGCGGGGACGGACAAGCCCATTCTTGCGGTGCGTGGCGCGGATGTATGCGTCGGGTTCAATCATGCCCAGAAGGTCTGGGTGTCTTCCTCCCACGATGGGGGCATCACCTTCACTTCCGCAAACGTGAATGTGAATGCAAAGCTAGGATGGTCCCTGGCCGGCGGCGGCACGGTAGATCCCGCCGGGAATGTGTATTTCGCGTGGGCGGGGTACACCCAGAACGGGGGCGCCAAGGGTCCGGTCAATCTCTATACCAGCAAGTCGTCCGATGGCGGCAAGAGTTGGACGAGCACGGTGCTCGACGTTTCGGGCTCGCCTCCGGTTTGCTCTTCCTATAGTTGCGGCTGGGCGTATCTCGGAGCGCAGATCACCATGATCTCCGATGCCGCGGGCACGTTGTACGCACTCTGGAACTCAGGCGTTGTGGACAAGGGTGCAGAACGGATCTATTTCGCTTCATCTACAACGGCTGGAGCAACCTGGTCGCCCAAGCTGGATGTTTCTGCCGCGGCTGCGGGGGTGGAGCACGCGTTCCCCGCCATTGTCGCGGGATCGGCTGGGGATGTTCGAATCGCATGGATGGATTCTCGCAACCTACCGCTGTGGAATACCTACTACCGCAGTTCTACCAATGGCGGCGCAACCTGGTCGGCTGAGAAGCAAATGTCCAGTTATGTGCCGGGCTATAGCTACATTCAGCGCAACGGGTTCAGCTTTCCTTTTGGCGATTACTTCGAGATGGACATCGACAGTCATGGCCAGACACAAGCCGTGTGGGGCGAAGGACTCAACTATAATTCGCCGGGCTCGATCTGGTATAGCAACGGAAGATAGTAAGTCTAGTTTCCGGTTTCAGGTCTATTCCTACCTGCGGTTTCTCTTTTAACAGCTTGAGCATAGAATTGGGGCCTTCTTTTCACATACACGTGGGGAGGTAGAGCTATGGAATTCATGGGAGTCAACTTGTGGTCAGTACTGGCGGCGGCAGTTTCAAGCATGATTTTGGGATTTCTGTGGTACTCACCACTTTTGTTCGCCAAGCCTTGGACACTCGCGATGGGCTACGACCCGAATGACAAAGCCAAAATGGAAGAGATGCGAAAAGGCGCGGGCAAACTCTACGGCATTACATTTATCGCCAGTCTGATTTCTGCATTTGTTTTGGGGAAGATTATTGAGATCACCACGGTTAACTCTGTTCCTTATGGGATGAAAATTGGATTCGCGGTGTGGCTGGGTTTTGTGACTACCGTCCAATTGACCAGCACGCTCTTCAAAAAGAGGCCCATCAAACTCTATTTGATCGACACCGGCTATCAGCTCGGGCAGTTCAACGTAGTGACAGTTACTCCATCACCATACCGCCAGTGAGATCTGCCAGGCGTTCCACGTTGTGCTCTGCACACCAGGTTTGCAGTTCGGCGACAATTTTCTCGGTCGCCACAGGATCCCAATAGCTCGCAGTTCCTATCTGCACCGCGGTTGCGCCGGCCAGCATGAACTCCACAATATCCACGGCAGTGGAGATGCCGCCCATGCCGATGACTGGAATCTTCACGGCCTTCGAGGCGTCGTAAACCATTCGCAGGGCGATAGGCTTGATGGCCGGCCCGGAGAGTCCTGCGGTGACATTTGCAATTCGTGGCTTACGGGTTTCGGCGTCAATAGCCATGGCCACAAAGGTGTTCACCAGCGAAAGCGCGTCAGCGCCGGCTTCCTGAGCCACGTGAGCCATTTGCGCGATGCTGGTAACGTTGGGAGAAAGTTTCACGATCAGCGGACGCTGCGAGTTGCGCCGTACCGTGCTTACTACTTCGTCCAATGATCGCGGATCGCTGCCGAACTGGATGCCTCCATACTCGGTGTTGGGACAAGACACATTTAATTCGTAGGCGGCAATCCCCTCGCCTTCGTTGAGGATTTGGACGACGTGTTCGTAATCCTCGCGGGTGTAGCCGAAGACATTGGCGAACACGACGATATTCTTCATCTCCCGTAGCTTGGGAAGTTTCTCGAGAATGAAAGCCCTGGCGCCGATATTCTGCAAACCGATCGCATTCAGCATCCCCGCAGGAGTCTCGTATAAACGCGGCGGGGGATTACCCGCCATTGGTTCGCGCGATAATCCCTTGACCACGAAGCCGCCGAGCTTATCGAGGTGCACTACATCTTCGAATTCGATTCCATATCCGAAAGTACCGCTGGCGGCGATCACCGGGTTTTTGAGCTGGATACCGGCAAAACTGACGCTCAAATCAGGAGCACGGCGCTCAGTCGCCGGAGAAACGGTCACCAGGAGCCTCCGGGAGCGACAGCCGATACCGGTCTGACAGGATCTGAGGAATTGGGTGGATGGAGCCGCTTGTCGGCCGGCGGGCGCGACGAATTTTCTGCGCGACGTGCGGGAGCCAACGCCTCAGTAAGAACTCGCCCCACAGCATGAGTAGGAGAATTGATCCCTAGCAGCGACGCGAAAGTTACCGCCAAATCGATTGGTTCCGAATGAGTGCGATAGGTTCCAGGCTGGAAGGGCAGACCATAAAAAGCCAGCGGAACGTGGGTGTCATAGGTGTATGCACTCATGTGATCCGCTTCGGTGGGGCTGGAGACCGTGAACGGGGCAGGAACTCCGAGCACGTACCAACCTCCCAGAGGAGAATAGCTGTGCAGAAATCTCAAGCCGGTCGAAGTGTTGGGAACATCCCCTCGCGCAAGCTGCGAACGAGTGTAATAATCGCGTAGGCCGGCTTGCTTCAGCGCTTCCCCGACCAGATGCTCGGCATCTTCTTCCTTTACTTTGACAGCGGCAAAGGCATCGTCGTCCAGCCATGCGACGGGGTAGTCAAAAACTTTTAAGTATTCTGCCGATCGTCCTGGCGAGAGTTGTCGGGACAGTAATTGGTTAACCTGTGCGCGCAATTTGCCCGGTGAAACAATGGGGGCGGGGATTCGCAGGCGCTTAGTCATGCTGGCAATAGGCGCGATTCCGTGGTCGGCTGAGAGCGCGATCCAGAGGTTCGCGAGTCCGATCTGATGTCCGAGGAAATCAAAAAATTCCGCCAGTTGCCGGTCCGTCGCCACCGCCATAGCCTGCATTTCGGGAGAGTCAGGTCCTACCTGATGGCCCAGGACGTCATTGGCGGAAAGTCCGATGGTCAGCAGATCCGTGGCCGGGCCAGATCCCAGTTTTTCGTACGTAATTAGCTCGCGCGCCAACTCGAATTCGTAGTCGTTGGCAAAGGGTGTGGCGGCTACCAAATCGTAAAAGCTTGTTTCTTGTCCGGGCACAGGAGCGGTGGTGCGTAGGACTCTTCCGCTACTATCTTTCCATTCTTTGTTCAGGTATTTTTCCGCCCGCTTGCTGCCATTAAAGTCTGACAGCCACTTGGGCAATTCGCTGCGATAGTAGGTTGATGTGATCCAGCGGCCGGTTTTGTAGTCGATCCAGTAAGCGCCATCCCCGGCAAAGCCTGCCGGGAATATTGCAGCGCGATCTTTCAAGGCGATTCCAAAGACTCGGGCTTTTCCCTGGGTCGCCAGTTTTAGTTCATCGCCAAGGGTGTCGGCGAGAAGATTATGTGGCGAAGCGCCAGGTAAGCTGCCGGCCAAACCGATAAGTCTGGTTCCGTCGTCCTGCACTGACGTGACCATGCGCTTGGTTTGCCGATCCCACCAGGAATTGGCGTGGATACCGTGGCCATTGGAGTAAGCACCGCTCAGCAGTGTGGCATGACCAGCTGCGGTGTGAGTGTTGGCGTAATCGTAGTTGCAATCGGTGAAATTAGCTCCGCGCTCAAGGAGGAGCCGAAATCCACCTTCCCCAAATTGATCTCGATAGCGCTCCAGATAATCGCCGCGAAACTGGTCAATGACGATGATGACGATCAGCTTCGGATGCGCGTTGTAAGCAGAGCCAAAGCAAGTCCCAGAGACACACAGCAGCAATCCGACTCCGAGGGCGCGCAGCAGGAATCTCATCGCCGTGTAGTTTACAGTGTGCAACTGGCACGGCCAAATCGCTCGAATGACTACGGGAAGGTTCCGGGATGACGAAGTGCTTCAGTCGAGGACTTGGCCAGCCGTCTTAGCCGGGTGCGGACCTCAATAAACATTGACAATCATCACCGATTCGATAAAAATCGGTACCCACTGGGTTGTTTCAGTCCCTGCCGCTTTGCCTTCCAGTAATAAACCCATCACGGAGGAATTTGAATGCAACGTTCCAAGTTGTCTGTCTTAGGGATTTTTGTCGCATTGGTTGCCACGTCTTTGACTTTGCTCGCCCAAAAAAGATCCGTACTTGATATTGACCCGCCAGTGCGTGGAATTCACTGGGCGCGGGGACACCAGCCTGCTCAAGCCGGGGGCAATCCCGACCTGATCTGGCACGGCGGAAATATTATGGTGACCGCCCAGACTGCGGCTATCTTTTGGGGGTCCAACTGGTCAAATTCAAACTTCGCTTCTGACAAAATTACAGGGCTGGATTCCTGGTACGCCGGAGTCGGCGGCAGCAAATATGGAGCTACCGTGGATGAATTTACCGGCCCGCAGGGGACTCAGGTTAAGGACTCGATCAGCTATCTGGGCCACTATGTCGACACCACGCCTGGGCCCAGTCGCGCTCCAAAAACTTCAACCATTCTTGCCGAAGTCTGTAAGGTGATTCCGGCATCCCAACTGGCGAGCAATGGCTATTACGCTGTCTACATAGACGCTCCCCGCGCACACGCCGGCTATTGTGCCTGGCATAGCGCCGGCTCTTGTGGCGGAGTTCCTATTCAGTTCGCATTCTTTTTTAATCTGGATGGCGACCCCGGATGTGATCCGCAGTCAACCATAAGTTCCCAGTCGCAGGGGCTAGCTGCTCTGGCCAATGTGACCGGCCACGAGCTTTCAGAGGCCCGCAATGATCCACGTCTCGACGCCTGGTACGATTCCAGCGGCGCGGAAAACGCGGACAAGTGTTCGTGGACCTTCGGCGGCCCGTCCGTTGCCTTCTCGAACGGCACTAATTGGAAGATACAAGGCAACTGGTCAAATTATGCCTACGACCATAACTCAGGCTATCCCAACCGCAGCGGTCAGAATGGATGCGTAGACGGCACCAACGTTCCTGGTCTCTTCATTAAGTGATTCCGAGGGCGAATGACGCATTTGGAAAGGCCCTGGCTCAAAGAACCACGGCCTTTCCTTTCGTGACCGAACTCCGTCACGGAGTTCCCGACGGAGCGCCGGCAATATGCCACGAGAACGCCAACGGGGAAGACGCGGTTAGATCCCCCGCCGGCTCGGTATTGTCATACGACTGCATATTATCCTTCCATTCCGCGCCGTTACCGTTGAATTGTGCGAACACATCGACCCCGTTTGCAGGACAAGCGATCATGCCGCTGACTGCTCCTTTGGTGGCGACAGAGTTGGGACCCTCCACAGCCGCCCCCAGGAGAATCGGAGACGTGCCGTTAAGCGCACCCGCGAAATTTGCCACCTGATGCTGTAAACAGTTGGGGAAAGTGCTGCCGTCGCCTACGATAAACGAGCTTCCCCATGCGTTTGCGCCCAGGATATTCGCCAGCCAGCGGTTTCCATATGGGGTGTACGCCGGTGACCCGGTCAGGTTGCCGTATTCACTGGCCATCACCGCGAGGCCGGCGCCATGCGAAGTGGTGTCCCATGCAGCCCAGGTAAAACCGAATCCAAAGGGATCGGTGCCTGCTTGCATGACTGCCTTGTCGAGCTGTTTCTTCAGGTCCGCAAGCAATGCAGCCTGGCTGGTAGCAAGGCCCGACGGATTCCCTGCCAGCGTTATCGCCCGGTGCAGTTCATAGTGAGCCAGACCGCTGACGTCGTAAAGATTCAGTGTGTCGGAGGCATCGTTGGGACCGGTGATATAAGCGTTAGCCCACTGCGCCGCCTGTTGCAGATAGTAGGCGGGATCCGTATGCGGGAGACCCGGGGGCAAATTACTTCCGGCCTGGAGAGCAAAGTACAACTCCACCGCGCCCAGTTCCAAGTCGTCGCGCCATTCCGTCTCGGGATAGAAACTGAATGGAATAACGGTTAACAGATTGCCAGCGGGAGCAGTGTTGGCCAGATCGAAGATGTGCTCGGCGGATAAGAGGCACTGATTAGCGTACAGAGAATTGCTGGTCTGATAGGCGTGATAGCAGAGAGCGAAATCCGCCGCCAGACGACCAGCCAGGTTCGGGCTGATCTTTGCTCCCGCTCCACCCGCGGTGTTGATGAATACCGGACGATGGCAGATGTAGCGATAATTATTGGGGCATCCCTGATAAGTGTCGTCGGCCTGGGGAAGACGCCAGATATCATGGTCAGCGACGGTTTGAGAATTTCCACTGCCAATTCCTACCTGGTAATAGAAGGTCTTTGTGTTGTCGTCCCACATACTCTGTAGCCAGTCCAGACCGAACTTTGACTCGGCAGTGAAATTCGCCGTGCCTGAGCCTGCGCCCATTTGCGTGGGAAAATCACGAACGCCAATGGCCAGAAGCGCTTCGGTGTAGCTCGCGGTTTGAACGAATTTGAGGTAGTCGCCCGCGTCCCACCATCCACCAGCAGCGTTGATGACCGCTCCAGTGGGCGTCAGGTCACCGGAGAAGCGCCCACTGCCGGCGTTTACCCTGGGTGTGAGATAAACTTTCGCGCTTTGATCGTTTAAGTGACCCGGAGCCGTACGCAAAGCATTGGGGACGTAGTTTGGCCCATCCCGTTGGGTTTGATAGAAGAACAAGGTATTCGAAAGGGGATTGGCATAGATATTCGCGGCCGCATCAATCTTAAAACTCGGCGAGTTGGCCGCGATGGGGGAGGTTACGGCAATGGTATACGTGCCCGTGGCGCTCACCGAATCGAAATCAATCGGATAAACAAAGGGAAACGACCCCCAGGCGCCGAGCGTCGCGCCCACCGCGCCTGAGTACACGGTAATTCCGGCAGAGTTCTTGACTACGAATGTTGTTCCGTTCTCTGAACCCGTCGCCATAAGATAGGCGCGCTTCGATTCAGCCGATGGGTACCCAACCTGATTGACACGGATGTAAGCACTTTGGCCCTGCGCGGCGCTGATAAAAACTATTGCCGCGAACAGAGAACCAAGAAACCATGGCGTGCGCCGTGTGATTTGGTTGGAGTTGGGCGTTGTGAATTGGCTTGCCATCTTCCACCTCCCGGTTTAGACATTAAACCCATTTAATGAAACGGGTGATTACTGTGATAAAGAAATATTGGCATGTCAAGCGGAAATTGGCTTCCAGAGCATTTTCCGCGCCGGGCTCACAACACTGCCGATGCATCGTCATGAATGGTGGCGCCATGCGGTCAACGTGCAATGGGCGGTGCTTTTCCGATACAGTTATGAACCTCCGATGCTTGATCTGAACTTTGTCCGCAACAATCTGCCCTTGGTCGAGCAAAAACTGCGTGATCGCGGTCTTGATCCCGCAGAAATTCTAAAAGATTTTCACGAGGTTGATCAGCAGCGGCGGCAGGCTATTACGGATGCCGAGACGATTAAGGCCCGGCGCAATCGTGCGTCGGAAGAAATTGCAAAGCTGAAGAAGAGCGGCCAGGATGCCAGCACTCTGGTTGCTGAAACCAAAGAACTCCGGGAACAGATCCAGGATCGTGAGAAAGTCGCGGCCGACTTAGAGAAGCGCTCGCAGCAAATTCTGGCGGGTCTTCCTAACTTGCCAAATGAAAGTGTGCCGGTAGGAAAGAGTGCCGAAGACAATGTGGAAATCCGGCGTTGGGGAACGCCGCCGAAGTTTGACTTTACCCCCAAGCCACATTGGGAACTGGGAGAGCAACTCGGGGTACTTGATCTTGAACGCGCTGCCAAATTGTCAGGGGCGCGATTCGCGGTCTATTGGGATTTGGGAGCGCGACTGGAGCGAGCTTTAGCCAACTTCATGCTCGATGTACATACGCGAGAGCACGGCTACACAGAAGTGTTGCCACCCTACCTGGTCAATTCTGAATCAATGTATGGCACTGGGCAGCTTCCCAAGTTCGTGTCGGATCTTTTTCGCGTGCCGCATGGCGAAAAGGAACTGTGGCTCATTCCCACCGCGGAAGTTCCAGTGACAAATTTATATCGTGACGAGGTGCTGGAAGCCGCCTCCCATCTTCCGCGGTCGCTCACTGCTTACACTCCATGTTTTCGCAGTGAAGCTGGTTCCTACGGGAAGGACGTTCGCGGTATCATCCGGCAGCATCAATTCCAGAAGGTTGAGTTGGTCAAGTTTTGCCGTCCCGAAGATTCTTATCAGCAACTGGAGAAGCTCACGCAGGATGCTGAAACCATCCTTCAAAAGCTTGGTCTACACTACCGGGCGGTCGCGCTTTGCACGGCTGACTTGGGATTTTCTTCTGCCAAGACTTATGACATCGAGGTATGGTTGCCGGGCCAGCAATTATTCCGCGAGATTTCTTCGTGTTCGAATTTTGAGGCGTTTCAGGCGCGCCGCGCTAATATTCGCTATCGTCCGGAGGGGAAGAACAAGACCGAGTTCGTGCATACTTTGAATGGCAGCGGTTTGGCGATCGGACGCACCTGGGTAGCGATCGTGGAGAACTATCAGCAGCCCGATGGCAGCGTTTTGATTCCAGAGGCACTGCGACCTTATATGGGAGCTGAACGCATTACCGCAAATAAGTTTTAGTCTGTAGCACGAGCAGTTTGCCAAGATGTGGAGCAAAAACTAGACTTGGAAACGACAGAGACAAACGCGAAGCTGGCAAGCGCGCCTGCGGTTCCGATGAACGCCATCTGGCGCACAATCCGCGGCTACATTCTGTGGTCGTATGAACGTGGAACTATTCAATATGACATCATGGTGACTGTCATTTTGCTGTTTGTATTTCTGTCTCCTTACTGGATTAACTTCAAGGACAAACCGGTCGAGCGCAACCCGCATCCTACTGGGGTGGCGGTCGTTCCCGATGCCGCGGGAGGCTTCGTCTATCAAATTGAGGGCTCGGCAGTTACGGGCAAGGAAGACGCTATCATTCGAGCCGAGTTGTTACGCATTATCGAGCCTATTTCGGGCGAAGTCACCATTACCAGATATGAAACGATGCGCGACCGGGCAGGACGCATCCTAGGATATAGAGTCTGGGCAAAAAAAGAGTAGGACTTTTCGAATCTAGCAAGGCGACCTTTATGAAACACAATTATTCGTTTCGATGGTGCTTGGCGGTCTCGTTCTTATTGCTCGCGCCGGCGTGGGCGCAGCAGGGTTCCAATGCTGCGCTGGAGAATGTCCTGAAAAAAATGGACAGCACCGCAGCCAACTTCCGAACCACTGAAGCCAATTTCGTCTGGGATCAATATCAGAAAGTGGTGAACGAAACCGATACCCAAAAAGGTAAAGTCTATTTCCGTCGCGCCAACCATGAAACTCAGATGGTCGCCGACATCACTGAACCGGAAAAGAAACACGTGTTATTCAGCGACTCCAAAGTGCAGGTTTACCAGCCCAGGATTGATCAGGTCACGGTGTATCCGGCAGGGAAGCACCGGGCCGAATTCGAGAGTTTCCTGGTACTGGGATTTGGCGGCGGCGGACACGACATGTTGAAATCGTTCGATGTCAAATACCTGGGGAGCGAGAAAGTGGGAAATATCGATGCTGTGAAACTCGACCTTGTGCCAAAATCTCAGAGTATTCGCAATACTTTTCAGCACATTGTTTTGTGGATTGATCCGACACGCGGCGTTTCTGTGCAGCAGCAACTGGTGGAACCGTCGGGCGACTATCGCCTGGCAAAATACAGCGATATTGAATTGAACCAGAAAATCCCTGATACTGTATTTAAGTTGAAAACCACAAGCAGGACAAAGACGGTGTCACCACAGGGGTAAGTTCACGGTATCGAGCGAATTCCCAAAAGATAAAAGCTGAAAAACCGCAGGCTGGGCGTTATACTGTGGAGCGCAAACGCCGCAGCGCAAACAGAACGCTTCGCCCCAGGGACATTCGGGTTCTCATGGCCAAGGTCTTCACGATTCCGGTTCCTCCCAGCATTGGACGCAGACGGCGTGAACGTACTTCCGATCCCCGGTACGTGGACGGACAACGTCTGCTAGTCGAAGCTATGAAATATCTGGCCCAAGCCGACCCCGTAGCCAACCGCTCCGCCATCGAATTGATCTCCGAACATGTGCGTACGCGCTTCCGCATGAGCGACTCGCCTTTGAGCTGAAGAGCACCAGTACGTCTTCGTCCGACTGTTCTCACCCTTACACATGCTTCACAGTTTGTTGACCAGCCTCTGTTATCCAAGTTAAGGCTGCAGGTTTTCGGACATGCCCCTCGGTTGAGAACAAATTGCGCGGATTTGTCTTGACTTCATTCTTATCTCTACTAAAGAATGCCCGTCATCAGTGAACATTCCACCTTCAAAAGGGGGACTCCCATGTCCAGGTTTACCTTGAGCATGGCGGTTTGCTTGGGATTGCTTGCCAGTGTTCCAGCTTTTGCGCAGAAAATTACCGGTGACATTTCAGGCACCGTAACCGACCCCAGCGGTGCGGCCGTGCGTGCGGCCACGGTGCGGGCGGAGAATACGGCGACCGGTGAAAAGGCCTCCGCCACAACCAGTGACACCGGCTTCTATCGCCTGGTCAATCTCTCCCCAGGCCAGTACAAGCTGGCCGTGGAAGCTCAGGGATTTAAGACGTCGGAGCGGCTCGCCGTTGTAAGCATCGCGCTGACCACGCAAGCGGATTTCGCATTACAGGTGGGAGGGACGAATGAAATTGTTGAAGTCGAAGGCGTCGCTCCCCTGGTAGAAACCACCGAGGATCGTCTCAGCACGCTTTTCGTTGGCCGCCAGGTAGAGGATCTCCCCAACAACGGGCGTGATTTCAATAATCTTCTCGATGGCGTCCCCGGCGTGCAGCGTAGTCCAGGCGGCGGTTTTCAGAGTCTCAACATCAATGGACAACGCGCGACATCGAATAATTTCGCCATTGATGGTATCCCGAATAATGACCGTTACTACGGGGAATCGGCGCTCGGCCAGGCTGCCATCGCGGGAACTGCCGCCGCCCTTATTGCGCTCGAAGGAATTTCTGAGTTCAATGTGCAGTCGAATCCCGGTGCTGAATATGGCGTTCGTGGTGGGTCAGTCATCAACGTGGGACTGAAAAGTGGCACTAACCACCTTCATG
>MNGW01000095.1:0-561 GCA_001918935.1 Acidobacteriales bacterium 13_1_40CM_3_55_5
CAGAGTGGGACGCGCGGGATCTAACCCCAACGAGGCTATGATCTTGTCGCGGTCGAGTGAACCATCTACCAGACAATCTGCTTTCGGCATACCCACGAGTCGAGAGGCTGGACTGTTGTGGTCGATAGCGCCGCTGCTAATAAAATTATCCAAACGTCGCTGATTGATGAAAAACAGGCGATCCCACTCTCGAACCGAACGCTCCGGCCGATCGTAGATGTTGCCGTACTTTCCCGCCACGCCGTGGAACATCTGGATTCGTCGCGTGCCTCGCGGCAGGGTGGCCCAAACGAAATCGGCGGCAACATAAGCATCAAATTTCATAAGGGCCGCGCGGAACGGGCTGATGCGCTGGATTCCATCTTTTGCCTCTGCGAAAACGATGTTCGGATCACCGGCTTCGGCCGGCGAAGAGCAGTAGAACCTTACTCGCTCGTCCTTCCGCATGCGCTGATGCAAAGGAGCCATCATGGCGTACTCCATTGGCAGCCTGGCGTTGAACAGTACACATCGGACATCGGGGTTCCAGCTCCGTCGCCAGTAAGTATCAATCTGGCGCGC
>MNGW01000095.1:599-4120 GCA_001918935.1 Acidobacteriales bacterium 13_1_40CM_3_55_5
TCGGGAGCTGCGGCAGAATGACTTCGAAGGCACGTTCGTAGTCAGCCGCGAAATCAATCTCAATCCATGGATAGCCCCGCGTTCCGATTGCATGCAAGGGACGTAGTTTCGCGAAGTGTTGAAATGCCCTGGGCGCCCAACTTCGCAATCCACCATCTTTGATAAGGGTACCCAGTTGTTCGGTCAGTATTCGTGCCCCTGAGACCCCGAATTTCACGATGCCCACATTCTCGCCATCGGCCTGGTTCGGATCCATTTCCTTGGAAATCTCTATCACCTGGCCGCGGCTTATCTTGACCTTCATTTCTTCATCGCCATAAGAATTATCCTCGCGATAACCAACCAGAAGCGCGTCCTCATATCTTGCGGTGAGAAGATCCAACAAAAGCTGCGGATGGAAAAATACATCTGTATTCATCACCACGAAGCCATCCAGAAAAAAATGTCTCGCCAGCCATAGCGAGTAGAGGCTGTTTGTCTCCTGATAAATTGGATTCTCAATATATTGAACGCCGGCACCGCAAACTTGCCGAACCTGCTGGGACTGAAATCCCACGACGACCACGATGTCCTCAATGTCGCTTTGCCTTAAATAAAAGATCTGACGCTCGATAATTGTCAGCTCCCCTAGCTTCAATAAACACTTGGCTCGTTCGCCAGCACCTTGTTCCAACCGAGTACCTTTGCCGGCCGCCAGTAGGATTGCTCTCATTGTCGCCTCTGCGCTCAAGTGCGTAACTCCGAAACATCGGAAGACTCGCTTTGTGGTCCTGTCAAATGGCGATCCTTCCAACGCTGCCGGAACATTCCGAGAAAGAACCACACCCAGAGCTCGTGGTCAAAACTTTCTCCACTTTTACCCGCTAATTTCGCCCCGAGAATTCCGCCGGCCGAGCGAAGAAGTTTCCTGTACATATATCGAGGAACACCGAGAATGTGGGGAACTTTCGAAAAATCCAGGCCGGTTTCCTCAGGTGCAAGCATGTCTATCTTACGTTGCTGGTACAGCATTGCGCGGCTTACCCCATGCCAATAGAACCAACGGCGAAAATAGCGTTTGTTCAGTCGATCCTGTGGAATAACGTGATGCACAACCATCCCGGGCACATACATACCTCTAAGCCCAGCCTCGCGCGCCCGCATACCCCACTCGCGGACTTCCTGGCCGAGAAGGGTGCCAGCTTTTCGGCCGATCTTGGAATCCCAAAGGCCCGCCCGCTCGAAGGCATGCTTCCGAAACGCCAGATTCACTCCGAGTGGCGGATAGCGGTTGCCGAATTCCACTGGTTTTGGCCCGTAATCCAGTAGTGCGATCACCGACCAATGCCGCCCCCCATAATTTGATATCCAGGCCGGTCTTGCGCCAAGCCAAATTGGAAGGACTTTCCCCCCGACGAAATCGCACTTTTCTTGCTCCAACCCCTGCTCAGCCTGATCAAGCCAGTCGGACTCAACCCGAACATCATCATCAGTCGTAGCAATTATCTTGCCATTGGCAGCTCGAATGCCGGTGTTAAGCGCAGAGCTACGGCCGACATTTGATTCGAACAAATAGCGTAGCGTAGCGGGAAAAGTATCTACCGCTTGCTGCACAAGTTGGCGAGTGTCGTCGGACGAATTGTTGTCCACAACGATCACTTCCCAAGGAGCAGACGCCTTGAGCTTGGCCAGGCTGGCCAGCGTTTGCCGTAGTTCCGAGGCACGGTTATACGTCGGGATCACGATGGAGAATTTCACGGATGCAGCGCTTTCCATAACCATTTGGTGTTCAAGCTGGTACTAGTGTATTGACCAATAAGAAGTAATACCAGCGTATCGTAGAGCACGTTGCCGTCCACGAAAGTGCGCGAAGAGCAAGGTTTATTTAAGGCTTTTGTGATATGGTAACGGGGTGCTTAGTTAAGTTGGATTAAAGACAACGCGGCTAATTTTAAGTGTTCCGTTGATGCATCCAACCGACGTTCAGCTGCCGGGCCACACTACAGGAAATGGGCCTTTCGGAGATTAGAGTGTCCAAGATAGCCCTCGAACCCCTTGTAAGCGTGGTTATCCCTGTTTATCAGTCTCCCTCATTCATTGTCCATGCCCTCAATTCTGTCTTGGCGCAAACTTTTTCACACTACGAGATAATAGTTGTGAATGACGGTTCCCCTGATACTGAGATTTTAGAGCGACTTCTTAAGCCGTATGCTGCAACAGTTCGTTACATAATGCAGGAAAATCGAGGTCCTGGCGCGGCCCGCAATGCGGCGATTCTGGAAGCTCGCGGAGAGTACGTCGCTTTCCTGGACAGCGATGACTTTTGGCTGCCGCACCATCTACAAAGTCAGGTGAACCTACTCCAAGCCGACCGATCCTTATCGCTGGTTCACTCAAATAATCTATGGGTCGAAGGTGACGTCCCCATTAGGAAAGCATTCCGGGCGAATGGAAACAGCAAGCATCCAGTGACCTTCGAGGCATTACTTGCCGAGGAATGTCAAATTGTTACTTCGAGTGTTGTGGCACGCCGACAAGCGATTCTGGATACCGGGCTGTTTGATGTCACATTTAGGCGCTGCGAAGACTTCGACCTTTGGCTGAGAATGTCTTATCGTGGCTTACGGATGGACTACGATCCTGGAGTGCAGGTCTATTATCGCCGGAACAGTAGCGGACTGTCAGCAGATCCAGAAGCTATGATGCATGCCCAGATCGCAGTATACGAGAAAGTTGCTTCGCAACCTATTTCCTTGGCGCACAGAGAGATAATCGCCAGACGAATTGCAGCGTGTCAGGCTAGACTGGACGTCGAGATTGCGAAAAAATCTCTGTTGGCACGGGAGTATGATGGGGCATTGCAAGCGGCGCGACGCGCGGTGACCGCGGTGAATAGCTGGAAATTACAAGTTGCCATTTTGGGGGTGAAGTATTTTCCTCACCTCTTCGGCGGAACGTATCGAGCTTACCATCGTCTCGTTAGATACCGACGGCGCGCCACATAGTCGGTTGCGGTCAGACGAGGCCTTCAAGGTGGCAAATTTGCTTCTGAATCGAGGGAACCGCAAATCAGCGGAAATCCACGGTTTTGAAAAAACACTTGCGAAAAGGGGTAGGACTTGAAATATCCTCCCTATCTTTTTTCGAAAACTTTGTCGCGCGATTCTGATCTCTTTCTGACGGCTGACTCCGTATCTATCTCTGCGAAACAACTAGCGTCGATTTTAAATCTCCGCTATCCACTCCGACGGCTTTGAATTCCGAGTTGTTAACTATGTAGAACACGCGGTTGGTCATAGTTGGCGACGTGAGACTTATCGTGCCGCGGCCATTGGGCGCAACCGTGTACGAACCGGCAACCGCTTCTGCTGCGATATTACCTAAAGGCGTGCTCTCATCCTGGATACCGACCAACCCGTTCACGCCATTCATCGTCCAAACCCCGGTGGTATTGTTCGCCGTGGCGATCGTGCCTGTGACAAAAACCCCTTGAATTGTAGATGGGCCCAAGTTGGCGCCGACCTGCGGCTCAAGGAAGCCCG
>MNGW01000095.1:4140-11580 GCA_001918935.1 Acidobacteriales bacterium 13_1_40CM_3_55_5
CGCAAAGGACGCAGCCGGCACGCTTCCGGACAACGAAATGGTGCCGCGGCCATTACTCCCCATGGTGTAAGTTCCGGAGAGCGCCTGATGGGAAATGATCACTCCCGCATTATTCTCGTCGCACATACTGCCGCTGGCTAGAACACCAGCGCCGTCGGTATTGAGTATCCCAACAGCCGACACATTCGACAGCGTGGAATGTTCGACGCTGGAAAGACTGAGAACCGCATTGCCCTTGAAAGTGGCAGTACTGAAGGATATTCCCGTGTCCTGACTTACAACGAGCCCTCCTAGACGATCACTGCCAGCGGCCGCGTCGGTAGAGACGAAGTAGAGTTTATCCTTGTCGACGATGTAGAAGCTGAAGTTGAAGGTTCCTGCTCCAGGAGCTACAAATTGCATGGTGCCACGGCCGCTGGGGGCTACAGTGAAGGCGCCGCTAATGGCTGAACTACCGGAAGCTGCCCCGTTATCGTTGAGATCAGCAGTCCCACCGGTCAGGGTACCTGCATTACTCTGGAACAAGCCGGCAAAGCCGATCCGATTACCGGCCGAGTCGCTGCCAAACAGGAGCATTACAAACGGCCCAGAGATCTGTGCCACCGAGAATGGTGTAGTCGCTTTATTGATGATCCCGGCGCCGCGGGTTCCGCTGTTATCGAACTCGATAAACTCGATCTCGCCGTTGGCTGCTATGGCAAGTTTATAAGTTGCGGTTCCCGAAACCGTGGTCAGGGTCATGGTGCCGCGGTTGTCCGAGCCCACCGAGTAGCTTCCAGTAAAAGACAGAGTCTGCACTCCAGAAGTGCGGTTTACGTCTTGAATGCCATTGGTAATATTTCCGCTGCCATCAGCTTGGAAATTTCCCGCCGAGTAGACAGCTCCGGAGCCATCAAATCCACTGAAGCGAAAAGCATACGTGCCTTTCAGGCGGCTGTCGAAAGATGCAACCAGCGCTACGTTGGCCGAACCCATTCCCACTGGGTCGACGCTGGACGTCGCTATCACTTTTACGGCGGCAGGGCCGGGCAAGCTGCTGGGTGCGGTGTACAGCCCGTTGTTATCCACCGTTCCGCAAGCAGAGCCACTGCAACCTGTTCCTGTCACGCTCCAGATAACGCTGGTCTGAGGACTCACTTGCGGAGTGAACTGCTGGGTACCAGTCAAAGCGACTGTCGTCGCAGTGGGCAACACAGTGACGGAAATGTGGACAATCTTCACTGTTACCGATCCAGACTTGCTGGGATCGGCTACCGAGATTGCTTTCACGGTTACTGTAGCGGGGTTCGGCGGCGCAGCGGGTGCAGCATAGAGGCCATTGGCGTCGACGGCGCCGCATGAGGCACCGCTGCATCCAGATCCCGAGACACTCCAAGTAACGCTTTGATTCGACGCGCCACTCACATTGGCAGTGAATTGCTGCGTAAAGGTTACTCCAACGAGTACAGGATTGCTGTTCGGCGTGAGTGATACGGAAACCGGACCGCCTCCGCCACCGGTCCCCCCAGTAGCGCAACTGACCAGTAAGCTCAGGCCAAACAGTATGAGCAACAATTCTAGTTTTTTCATTCATTTACTCCATGCTTCGACGCATCTCGAAGAGTCAACTCTTCGCACCACGAAATCTTCGCACATCGTTACGCCGCACGGTGTGCCGCATTACTGGCGGGGATAGTAATAGTTACTATCCTTAGTGCGAATAACAAACCTTACGTGAGGAGATGCAGCCCCAGGTCCAAACTCATGCGAGCAGCAACCGGGCGACAATCAATCGATTTCGGAAGGAGTTAGCCGGTAACGTTACTGGCTGCGGGAGACTTATCGGCACTGATCCTGTATGCAAGGAATTGCCTACGCCAAGTGGAAAAGAAGGGTCGTTTTCGGACAAGGGCGAGTCACCCTCGGCTTGTGTGGCCTGCACTACAAATGTGAGGACGCAGACAAGTCCCTGGCTTGGCCCCGGGCTATAGTTTTCGAGTGGTTGCTGGCTCAGAAGCGGAGATTTCCGACCTCATCGATGAATGAATGGGTAATTGTGCCTCGAGAATCCAAAAGCGGTTGGGCCCGCGAGGCAGACGGCTCAGCGGGGTACAACCCTTGGAATCGCTTCAGGTTGGCTCTCCAAAGCAACATGACTATCGATCTCTGGACAAGCATGCGGATGTATGAGAATCTTTTGAGTCAAGACTCAGCGAGTTGCCCGTCGAGGAGCAGCTTGCCCTTCGCACGTATTCGCTCGTTGGAATATTGGCACATTGCCTCCCCACATATTTTCCATCTCTGAGAATGACCTCCACGTTTGAACTCGTCATCCGGCCGCGCAAGGGTTGGCAACCCATTAACTATAAGGAAGCTTACCTCCACCGTGAACTATTGGGCTTTCTCATCTGGCGAGACATCAAGATTCGGTACCGTCAGACTTTTCTCGGTGGACTCTGGGCGATACTGCAGCCCTTACTGGCAATGCTCGTTTTCACTTTTATTTTCAATCGTCTTGCTGGTGTCCGAAGCGATGGACCGCCGTATCCTCTGTTTGCGTTCGCGGGACTCATACCGTGGACTTTCTTCTCCAACGCCGTTTCCGCCTCCAGCAACAGCCTAGTTTCAAATCAGCACTTGGTTTCGAAAATTTACTTTCCGCGTGTCTTTATTCCACTCGGATCCATTGGAGCATTACTTATTGATCTGTGCCTCAGCCTGGTGCTTCTATTCGGCCTCATGATTCATTACCATTGGAATCTAACCTACCGATGCCTGCTGCTTCCGCTTTTTCTTGTGGCCGCTTTTCTATCCGCCAGCGGAATCGGTCTCGCGCTTTCCGCGCTCAATGTCACCTATCGCGACGTAAAATACGCAGTTCCCTTCCTCGTCCAAATGGGCCTCTTCGTCACGCCAGTCATTTATCCGATCCGCTATGTACCAGAGCGGTGGCAGATTTTGGCAGGCCTTAATCCCATGGCGGGAGTCGTGCTTGGATTCAGGCAGGCGCTGCTGGGCAGTCCAGCGTCATGGCAACTGATGGGATTGTCATTGGGAATAAGCCTGTTTCTGTTCCTGATTGGACTCTTAGTCTTCGGACGCATGGAGCGTAAGTTCGCGGACATTATTTGATGCCACCCATATTGGAAGCTCGGAATATCTCCAAGGAGTACGTTTTGGGGCGGAACACGCGCCGCAGCGATAATTTTCGGGAAGCGCTGATGCGGAGCCTAAAAAAACCTTTCCGTGCTCGACGCAAGCAAGAAGAAAGCTCGCCCAAGAACTTCTGGGCCCTGCGTGACGTCAGTTTTGACGTCCAGCAGGGTGAGACGCTCGGCGTTATCGGGCGGAATGGGGCTGGCAAAAGTACCTTGTTGAAAATTGCTTCTCGCATCACGGACCCGACCGAAGGTTTCATGAAATTGCGGGGCCGACTCGCGAGCTTGCTGGAAGTTGGAACAGGCTTTCACCCCGAACTCACAGGTCGGGAAAATATCTTTCTCAACGGAGCCATCCTTGGAATGCGCAGGTCCGAGATCATGTCCAAGTTCGATTAGATCGTGGAATTCTCAGAGATTGAAAAGTTTCTTGAAACCCCGGTGAAGCATTATTCCAGCGGAATGTATGTCAGGCTTGCATTCTCTGTAGCCGCTCATCTTGATCCGGAAATCCTGGTAGTGGACGAAGTGTTGGCGGTCGGCGACATGGCCTTCCAGAAAAAATGTTTGGGCAAGATGAGTGAGGTGAGGCAGGGCGGCCGTACTGTCTTGTTTGTTTCGCACAACATGGCTGCGGTCGAAAATTTATGCCGCCGGGGCATCGTTCTTACAGAGGGCAGGCTCACCTTCGATGGGACAGCGAAAGACGCTGTAGATTTCTACCTGCGAAGTGTGTCGGGCGAAGGGGCACATGGACACATAATCGACCTCAGGAATGCGCCGCGCGCGGATCCTGGGCAGCGCCAACTTCTGGAACGCTTGGAATTTTATACTGGAGGGAATAGACCCTTGAATGGCAGCTTGCCGTTGGGTAGTCCCTTAAAGATTTATGTGCATTTCCCACTTCCACGGCCTACAGACAGCTTCAACGTGGGTATTGGTTTCGACAATATGTTCGGCCAGAGGGTATTCACCGCGCATAGCTTTTTCGAACCAGACAGGTCCCACGGAGAGCGAGTGGGACCGCAGGTTTTTGTGTGCGATATTCCCAGTCTAACCCTGGTCTCCGGCGAATACACGATCCGAGTCTGGCTGGACATCGGCAATGTACAAGCCGACCTGATTGATGACGCAGCGCGCATCCAGGTGATCGATTCCGACTACTACGGTACTGGACGTGTCCCCTGGAATGGCACGTTCGTGCTCAAACATCGCTGGTATCTGGAACAAGCTAGCGGAGCAACCCAAGGATCGCCGGTGCGGTGAGTGCTCAGACATCCTGACAGCCTGAGCAATCACACTTTTATCGGCGTACGTCTTTTCTGTCGGATCTTGTTCAGCATTTCCAGATCCTGATCCCGGGCTTGTTTCTCCCCAGTCGCGAGCCGCTCCTGCTCTGCTTTAGCTACTCGATCCATCAATGTACTCAACCTTTCATCAGGGTGGCCCAATGCTTCGGCTAATAATCGTTGGTACAAGTCTGCCAGGCGCCGTATCGTGGATAACTCGAAGAGAGCCGGATTGAACGTCCATGTGATCTGAGGCTGCTTGTCGGCATTTGCGAACAAGGCCAGATCGAAACGTGACTTAATCCCAACGGGGAGGGCTTTCAAAGTGAGCCCGCCAAACTCAGTTGTCAACTTGGGGGTGTTCTGCATTACGAATAAAATCTGTACCAAAGGAGTATGGCTGCGGTTGCGCTGGGGGCGCAGCTCTTGTACAAGTTTCTCAAACGGTACATCCTGATGAGCATAAGCGTCCAATGTGGTATCTCGTACAGATTTCAGGAAACTCCGGAAAGTTTCATGTGGGTTGACTTTCGACCGAATCGGCAACAGATTAACAAAGAAGCCAATTAGGGTCTCCGTCGCGACTTGGGTACGGTTCGCAAGATCCGTACCGACCATGATGTCCTCTCGCTGAGAATATTGTGCCAGCAGCACATTGAAGCCTGCGATCAGAACCATAAACAAAGTCGCGTTTTCCGACCGCGCCATTTTCTTCACTTCTTGTCCGAGTTCTTCTGACAAGGATTGGTGGTGGAGATTCGCCCACTGGTTCACAGGCGCAGTTCGCGGATGGTCGGTCGGAATCTCCAAAACATCTGGCGCTCCCTGCAGTTGTCGCCGCCAATAAGCAAGCTGTTGCTCTAAGATTCCTCCAGACAGAAACTGCCTCTGCCATACAGCATAGTCCACGTATTGGATGGTCAGTTCAGGCAAGGACGAGGGCTGATCAGCCACAGACGCCTCGTACAATGCCGCCAATTCCTTTGTGAACACAGAAAAAGACCAACGGTCGAAGAGGATGTGGTGGGTCGTCAATATGATGACGTGATCAAATTCGTCCAGCTTCACAAGCTGGACGCGCAGTATTGGCGCTTCGCTCAGGTTGAACGGCCGCTGAACATCTTCCTTTGCCAAATGCTGCGTCGCGGGCAGCCGATCTGGTCCTGGCAAATTCGTCAAGTCGATCAGGGGTAGAGAAATCGAAATGCTCGGAGCAATTACTTGAAGGGGTTCGTCATCCACCATCTGGAAAGCTGTTCGCAACACTTCGTGCCGATGAAGAATCTCGTTTAAAGTTCTCTCAAAAGCGCGGACATCAAGTGCGCCGCTTATCCTCACGGTCCACGACATGTTGTACGTCGTAGCATTGGGATCCAGTTGATCCAGAAACCATAATCGCTGCTGCGCGAAAGAGAGAGGCAAACGACGGTCGCGTGGAATCCGTTTCATTGCCGGCGTGCTCACACCCTGTTTTTCCCTAAGATGCTCTCCTATTCGTTGGGCCAGCGACGCGACAGTCGGACTTTCAAATAGCGACCGCACTGATAATTCCACCTGGAATACCTGCCGGATGCGCGACACTACCTGCGTGCCGAGTTTCAGCACTTCTGCCCAGATGCCAGCAATGACTTCCTCGATCGGACTGCGAACCCGCAAATATTCTTCATCTCGATCTGGATTCTCCTGCGGGGGAGCGGGTAGCGCTCTGCGGTCTAGTTTTCCATTTGGAGTTAGTGGCAGTGCTTCCATTGTTACGAAGGCGCTGGGTACCATGTACTCTGGCAAAGTTTTCCGTAAATGCGCTTTGATTTCCCCGGAACTCAGTTTTTCTCCCACCTCTGGCACCAAATAGGCAACGAGACGTTTGTCGCCCTGGTTTTCGTGCGCCACCACTACGGCGGACTTCACAGACGGATGCCGCAATAGAACTACTTCAATCTCGCCTAACTCAATGCGAAAGCCGCGGATCTTCACTTGATTATCGATGCGGCCATGGTACTGAATGTCCCCACTGGGCAGATACCGCACCAGATCCCCGGTGCGATACATGCGCGCACTCGGATCTGCGGTGAAACTATTGGGCGAGAATCGCTCCGCCGTGAGGTCGGGGCGTTTGAAATATCCGCGCGCCAGTCCGTCCCCGGCCAAATGCAACTCTCCAAAAACCCCGATCGGCACGGGACGACACTTTTTGTCCAGGACGTACGCCTGGGTGTTCGAAATCGGCCGCCCGATGCTGACTTCTCCTCTGCGAGACACTAGCGTGTATGTGGAGTACGTCGTGTCTTCCGTCGGGCCATATAGGTTGTAGAGCTTTCGCGCTTTGGTGTTTGCGTAAATTTGTTGCGCCAAACTCGTAGGAAGGGCTTCGCCCGCCAAGTTGATGACCTGCACGGAAGGCGGGATGCCATCCGTGCGCAGCAACTCGGCGATTGCGGAAGGGACCGTGTTGATCAGCGTCACCTGGTTGGCGGCGGACAATTCGGGAAGTAGCCACAAACATTTCAAATATAGACAGATCGAAACACATGGAAGTGGAGAACAGCGTTCCCGCTACTTCCTCGGGCTTAAAAACCGTTTGCGCCCACTGCACAAATGTGGACGCGCTGCGATGCTCGATCGCCACTCCCTTGGGCCGGCCAGTCGATCCCGAAGTGAACAATATGTAGGCCAGATCATCCGGTTTCACGCTGGCTCCAGGATTTTCGGCAGACTCCGTCGCGATCTTGGTCCAGTCCGAATCGACATAGATTATTTGGGCGGAGTGCTCGGGAAGAAGGTCGGAAAGAGGCTGCTGAGTGAGCAAAACTGTCGCTTGCGAATCCTCCAGTATTGCAGCCAACCGATCCTTCGGATAAGCGGGATCCAGTGGCACATAGGCGCCCCCGGCTTTCAGGATACCGAGAATGCCGACCAGCATATCTGCTGAACGTTCGACGCAGATTCCGACGGCCACTTCCGGACCCACGGCATGCTGGATGAGATAATGCGCCAGTTGATTGGCGCGCGAGTTA
>MNGW01000097.1:0-4096 GCA_001918935.1 Acidobacteriales bacterium 13_1_40CM_3_55_5
CCCATAATCTCGTAGTAGGAGGAAACGGTTCGGCCAAGATTGTTCCAATCGAGCAATTGGAAAAGCAGACCATACTGAACACGATCGAGCAGCTCAACGGGGATAAGCTGCAGGCGGCCCGGCTGTTGGGAATCGGTAAGACTACGCTGTATCGGAAGTTGAAGGAGTACGCTGCCCAAGGGTAGAAGTTAGCTCATAAAAAATGGCCCGGCATTCGTTTTGGATTCCATAAGTGGTGGAAACGCTATAAACGTCCACGATAAGGCGATATGCGAGGTTTACTGGCAGCCTTCTACATATTGAATCGCTTCATAGGTGCCCGCGTAGAAGGTTTCGATCTTGCCGTTGTCCGTCTCGAATCGGATACCGTTGCCCCCGCTCTGGGACCGCACCGTCAGGTAATGACCGTCAGTGTACTGATGCGGCGCGATTTTAAGCCGGGAACCATAGACTTGCTTCGCATGTTCCTCAGAATCGCCCACCTGGACGCCCTCCGCAGTCGCGACACCAGCCTTATCCACATCGATCCGTACGAGGTGTCCGTTTTCGATCATGAGTGAGACGTCGGGATGCTTGGTCGGATTTACGTAGAAGCACCCTTGATCTTCCTTGTTCTGCGGCTTCTCGAACTTCTCATGGAGAGCCGCATTCAGTTGCGAAAGGCTCATCCCAATCTGGCTGAGCCGAAACCGTCTTGGCGGACAATCCAACCGTCACTGGCGAAAGAGCCGCCGATGCTGAGGATGATCAAAACTCCGAGCATTACTAGCTTGCGTGGAATCATGCAACGACATTGTTGCCCGGTTTGCCCAAGCAATTGTTGGCGATCGCTATTTCACCAGCAACACAGGCCATCCTGAGATAGGTTAGATAGGGTGGTTCTAATTCGGACTGTGACTTCCCAAGCCGGGAGGCGAATGAAGTCGGACCCGCTATAAATGCCCTCTTTTGAGAGCGCATCATGTGGCAGAGGACGTGCAAACCACACTGTCATGATCTTACTTGTAACCTCTTCCGCGAAAGCTCAAGCTTGTGCCGAGGCAATTCAGCGAGCCACAACAGAAACCGCGCAGATCACCACAACCTTTCGGCGCGCGGCAACTATGTTGCGAGCCCAAGAATATTCCGCAGTTGTAATTGACGAATCTTTGTTAGAGCGGGAGCCGGCCGAAAGCGAAACTGTGCTGCAGCATATCGGGATGGCTGTCCCCATCCACATAAATTTTGCCATCAGCGGAATCGATCGCGTAGTGCGCGAGCTCTCCGCGGCCCGGCACCGTCGCAACAAAGAAATCGGGATATCCCGGCAATTTGCCGGGCAAACCTTGCGCAACGAATTGAAAGGGACCATGACAGCGCTGCGCCTGTCCTGCGAAATGGCGCTTCAAGTGGCCACTCTGCTACCCGATGCCGAAGCCAGGATTCGCACCGCGTATCTTCTGGCTCAGGAGATGCGATCCCGACTCGGCATCGCTGCATGACCGGAGGCAACGCGACAATCCCGCCCAGAGAAGCTTGGACGGGCATCCGACAACGCTAATCATATGGATGGACATCGTTTGCGCAAAAGTTTGCGGTGTCACTGATTTCCCATCAGAAATCCTTCGATAACTTTTCGATTTCACAATAAAATGACGTCAGCAGTGCGAACCGACCGTCCACGACGGCTTTCCATCGCACTGCGGAGGACTTGTGCACGTTCTGGTCACCGCGGACACGCTCAGTGGAGTGTGGACGTACACTCGAGAACTGGTCGCCGGCCTGGTCAGCCGCGGAGTGCGAGTCACGCTAGTCAGTCTTGGTGAAATTCCGCTGCCTCAGCACGCCTCCTGGATGGACAGTCTGCATGGTTTGGAATATCGCCCGACAGCATTTCGCTTGGACTGGATGCAGGAAGGGGAATTCGATCTCGAAGACTCCTCCGCCTATTTGACCAGACTGGTAGAAGAAATAAAGCCTGACCTTTTGCACCTCAATCAAGTGTGTTACGGAAATTTACCGGTTCGAGTGCCCCGCGTGGTGGTTGCCCACGGAGACCTGATTAGCTGGTGGCAGGCCGTGCACGGACACGAACCAAAACAAAGTCCGTGGCTGCGCTGGTATCGAAGAGTAGTCACCCAGGGCTTGTCCAAAGCCAGTGCCCTCGTAACACCTACCACGTGGATGATGGAGACGATTCGCGACTGCTACGGCTGTCCCGACCGGAGCACGGTCATTTACAACGGGCGCAATCCAATCTTCTTTAATCCTTACGTGAGCAAAGATGATTCGGTGCTCGCCGTGGGCAGACTTTGGGATGTGGGCAAACAAGTATCTTTGCTGACCCAACATCCGCATCCGCTCCCGGTCTGCATTGTAAGTTCGGATGCTCCAATCCAAAATTCGAAAGTCCCGATCCGTGCCGACGTCCGACTCGCCACCGATAACGCCTATGTCGCGATTAAGGGCCCGCAGACTGAAGCTCAGCTTCGCACTCTATACAGCAAGGCTGCAATCTATGCTGCGACTTCCCGCTACGAACCTTTCGGAATGGCGGCCCTCGAAGCTGCCCTTTCGCGCTGTGCCATCATTGCCAATGACATTGCTCCATTCCGCGAAACTTGGGGGGATGCCGCACTTTATTTTCGTTCCAATGACGCAACCAGCTTGGCGGACCTCATACGATGCCTGAGCGAACAACGCGACCTCTGCCGTACGTATGCGAACCGCGCATTTCAACGAGCCCGCGATCGTTTTACCGCCAAGCGGATGATTGACGAATACCTGCAGCTCTATCACAAACTGCTCGGCGCGGAATCAGCAGCAGCATGAAGGCGAGTGGCTAGTGACTAGTAGCCCTTGCATCTCTTTCACTAGCGACTTCCAACCCAGCTAGCTGGAACTCGACAATTGGAACGAACCTGATATCTTCTCTTCGTACTCACAGCCGCATCTTTTAACGGAGGCCTCATGGCTACAGTAAAAATTACGGTAAGAAAAAATGGTCCTTATCGCGTGGAAGCCCCGGAAGGATCCATCGAATTGGTGGACTCCGATGGCAACAAGTATGACCTGACGGGCAAGCCCGCTTTTTCTTTGTGCCGCTGCGGCGGCTCTGTTACCAAACCATTTTGTGACGGAACTCATAGCAAGATCGGATTTCAGGGAGCCGAGTCAGCAGTGAAGAAAGTTGAGGGCGGGAACTAGCGACGGTTTTTTCAATCGGCGCCGCCGATCGCAAGTCGATTTCCCGAGCTGCTATTAGTCTTGAAGATCTCTTTCATCCAAATTGAGGTTTAGATTCTGTGCACAATAGGCGTGACAAAGATTTGGGTATCAGCCAGAAGATCACCAGACGTGACTTCCTGAACGGTGTTGCGCTCACCCTGGGAGCGGCGATTACTCCGTCCCCGTTGTTCGCCTTTGATGAGCAAACCAATCCTGGAAAGTCAGCTAAATATTACCCTCCAGCACTGACAGGGTTACGCGGCAGCCACCCAGGATCATTCGACGCAGCCCACAGCCTTCGCGATGGAACGTTTTGGAATCAGGCCGGCAAGCCCACTGATATCGGTGAAACCTACGATCTAGTTGTGGTCGGAGGAGGAATCAGTGGCCTTTCTGCTGCTCATTATTTCCGAAAAGTGGCCGGAGCGAAGGCGCGCGTTCTCATCCTCGACAACCACGATGACTTCGGTGGCCACGCCAAGCGCAATGAGTTTCGTGTAGGCAATCAGTTCCGTCTCGGATATGGTGGGACTTTTTCCATCGAAAGTCCGGCGCCCTACAGTGCAGTAGCTAAGGCCCTCATCCAGGAATTGGGCATCGATGTTCCTTCGTATCCCCAATACGTATCGAAAGATCTGTACCGTTCGCTGGGACTGGCCCCAAATATTTTTTTCGACAAAGAAACTTTTAGCTCCGACAAACTGGTAGTCAACCCAGCGCCTCTGGGAGCAACTCAAACTGCGGACATATCTAGCGATTCCAATCGCTGGAAGAGATTCATGGCCGAGGCGCCTCTCACTGATACCGCCAAACGAGACATCCGCCGCTTATTTGAAGACGCTGCAGATTATCTTCCCGGGCTGAGTTCGGACGACAAGAAAGCACAGTT
>MNGW01000097.1:4109-18727 GCA_001918935.1 Acidobacteriales bacterium 13_1_40CM_3_55_5
TGCCACACCCATTGTTTGGCGTGGGCATCGACGCTGTCTCCGCACAGGATGCTTGGGGACTTGGCGCCCCAGGTTTCCAGGGCATGAATCTCGGTCCAGCACCGGGCAAGGGAATGAATCGCGACGCCATTCCGAACGAGGAAGCTGGAAAGTATTTCTTCCACTTCCCCGACGGCAATGCTTCTATCGCGCGACTACTAGTACGCAAACTGATTCCGGATGCAATTCCTGGTTCGTCGGTCAATGACATCGTGATGGCGCGAGCAAATTACGCGAAGCTGGACCAGCTATCCTCGCCCATTCGTATCCGTCTCAACAGTACCGTAGTGCGAGTAAAGCATCTGGGCGATCCAGTTAGTGCACAAGAAGTAGAAGTGGCCTATGCGCAGGGTGCAAAAGTTCATATCGTTCGCGCCGGGCACTGTGTTCTGGCGTGCTGGCATATGGTAATTCCATATATCTGCGACGAACTGCCAGACAAGCAGAAACAGGCGCTGGCCTCGGCGGCCAAGGTTCCCCTGCAATACACCAACGTGGCGCTGCGAAATTGGACATCATTTCAAAAACTGGGTGCTAGCTCGGTCTACGCCCCTGGCGGCTATCACTCCTTCATGACCCTGGACCTGCCGGTGAGCATGGGTGGATATCAGTGCTCGCGCAAGCCCGAGGATCCCATCGTCGTGCACATGATGAAGACGCCCTGCAAACCCGGACTGCCCGCCCGCGATCAGCACCGCACCGGCCGGATGGAACTATTCGGCACTACTTTCGAAACCATAGAGCGTAATATCCGTGACCAGCTTGCGCGCACGCTCGGACCTGGTGGCTTTGATCCCGCCCGAGACATCTCCGCGATTACAGTGAATCGCTGGCCTCACGGTTATGCCTACGAATACAACTCGTTGTGGGATAAATTTTGGCTAGAAGGAAACGAGACGCCTTGTGAAGTCGCGCGTAAGCCGTTTGGCCGGCTTGCTATTGCCAACGCCGACGCTGGTGCGTACGCGTACACGGATTCTGCGATTGATCACGCTTATCGCGCCGTACAGGAAATTATGAGGAGTTAAAAGAGAGCTGATCTGGTCAGTGTATGGTCTTGGTCTTGCGCGACATGTAATCCATGAGCAGGTATTGTCCAAGCGTATACGGTGTGGTGAAGTACGCCTTTCCTCGGCTCATTTCCGTGACCTTCTGCACAAATTGCACCAGCCCGTAATCACTCGCCAGCATAAAAGTGTTAATCAGAATTCCTGCACGTTTGCACTTGGCGACTTCCTCCAGGGTGTGACTCACCACCAGCGGATCAAGTCCGAACGCGTTTTTATAAATGCGGCCATCTTCGAGGGTCAGCGCCGAAGGTTTTCCGTCGGTGATCATGACGATCTGCTTCATGTCTTTCCGTTGCCGCTGCAGAATGCGCTGCGCCAACCGCAGCCCCTCTCGCGTATTCGTGTAGTACGGTCCCACCTTAACTCGGGCCAGTTGTGAAAGCGGCACCTCTTCCGCGGAGTCGTGGAACAGGATCAGCGATAAAGAATCTCCCGGGTACTGCGTGCGGATCAAGTGAGACAGGGCCATCGCCACCTTTTTCGCTGGAGTGAAGCGATCTTCGCCATAGAGAATCATCGAATGTGAACAGTCGAGCATAAGCACGGTCGCGCAAGACGACTGATACTCGCACTGATGTACCTGCAGATCGGAATATTCGATATTCAAGGGCAACTTCAATCCTTCGCGCTCAATCGCACTGGAAAGCGTGGCCGTGATATCGAGATTTAATGTGTCCCCGAATTCGTACCGCCGCGAAGCCCCGCTCGCCTCGATGCCGGTCGCGAGATCACGTGTATCATGCCGTCCGAAACTTGACTTGCCCAGCGATCCCAACAGATCGCGTAGAGTCTTGAAGCCGAGAAAATCCAAACTCTTATCGGTAATTTCAAATTTGGCCGGCTCCTGCGCCTGGCCCACCTGCCCTCCGACACTCGGTTGTCGCGAAGGATCATGTGGCTGATCGATGCTGACGTAATCTTCCCGTTCCAGCCGTTCAATCAATTGTTCGATGAGTTCGTCCAGGCTACCGTCCGCTTGCATCTGTTCCAGCCGCTCGCGCATTTCTTCATCCAGCAGATTGCTGTCGAGCAATGCCTGTTCAATCGCGCGTCGCAAGTCGTCGAGTGTCTGCTCGCTCTGGAGCAGATCATCGTACATGTAATTTTGGAATCCACTTTGCAACAGGTAATCAGAAAGCGCGCCGAGCAGGTCCTCCATGCTCATTTCGCCCGCTGGATCGGGAACGTATTTGCTGTATCGGATGCGTCGCATAAGAAAGTGGTCAGTGGTTGTGGTCAGCAGCCAGTAACACCACTAATCACTAGCCACTAGTCACTTGCTTCTAGTTAAAAGATCTTCTCGGTCTATACGGTGGCTCTTCGCGTTCAAATGGTTTTTCGGTGTGCTTGGTTGGCTTTTCTCCTGCTGAGAAGACGCGCTCCTCATTGCGCCCTATGCGTTTATGCGCGTGCAAGCCTTCCAGGACGAACTCTGCCGCGGAAACCTGAAGTTCCGAACTGTCTTTGGGCCCCACGCCAACTTTCACCAGCTTTTCCATCAAGCCTTGAATGTGATGCAGCGACTGCAATACTTCAGCGGCCCCGGCGGCATCGGCCAATTGCACTTCGCCGCCAAGATCAAACCACTGCACGATCTGTTGCATATTCACACCGTTGAAGTAGTCATCATAAGTCTTGGCAACGGCGGTCCGAATCAGCTCCCGGCCGACATGGTCGGCGCCTTTCATCTCCCCTTCGTATTCCAGTTCCAGTTTGCCAGTAATCGCCGGCATCGCTGCGTACACATCTCCAATGCGAGGGACAACAACTTTTTCGTTGCTGCGAATGGCCCGGCGCTCGGCGTTGGAAATCACGTTTTCCATGCACGAAATAGGCAGACGCTGGCTTACTCCTGAACGCTTGTCAATCTTCTTATCTTCACGGGCTGCGAAAGCGATGCGCTCAATCACCTCGCGCACGTATTTAGGGACGTTAAGCTTGTATCTATCGCGCTGCGTCCATGCTTCCTGCGCGGTAATTGCGAGACCTTCTTCGACAGTAGCCGGATAATGAGTGCGGATTTCAGAACCAATGCGGTCTTTCAGCGGAGTGATGATTTTTCCCCTGGCCGTGTAATCTTCCGGGTTGGCGCTGAATACGAGGGCCACATCCAACGGAAGTCGGACGGGATAACCCTTAATCTGAACGTCGCCCTCCTGCATGATGTTAAATAACCCAACCTGAATTTTCCCAGCTAAGTCAGGCAGTTCGTTAATGGCAAAGATACCGCGATTGGCTCGCGGCAGCAGTCCGTAGTGGACGGTCAATTCACTGCTGAGTTCGTGTCCACCTCGCGCCGCCTTGATGGGGTCGATGTCTCCTATTAGATCGGCAATCGTTACGTCAGGCGTGGCCAACTTCTCCACATAGCGGTGGTCTGGTGTCAGATAGGCGATCGCAGTGTCGTCCCCTTGCTTAGCGATCTGCTCCCGGCAGCGGAGGCAAATAGGCGAGTACGGACTATCATGAATCTCGCAACCCGCAATGTAAGGCGTTTGGGGATCCAGCAGAGTGGTCAGAGCACGCAGAATCCGGCTCTTGGCTTGCCCTCGTAAACCCAGCAATATGAAATTATGACGCGAAAGAATTGCGTTCACAATCTGAGGGACGACTGTATCGTCATAACCTACGATGCCGGCAAAAATGCTCCCGCCGGCGCGAAGTTTGGCCATCAGATTATCGCGCAGCTCGTCCTTAACCTGTCGGATTCGCAAACGTTCTTCAGAAAATGGACTATGCCGCAACTCCCCCAGTGTGCGCGGAAGACTCATGACCAGAAACCCCCGATGAAAAACAAATTATGGCTTGATTATACGCCCGCGAAGAAAGAAAGCCGGACGCGCCGCCTTCAGACGTGGCCGTTGCCACCGGACTTCCGTCGGACACTGACAGTCCGTCGCAAATTAGGCAGAATGGTTTCAAAGTAGGAAATGATGGCTTCCACTCGCTCCGTCTCGGACTTCATCCCCAGCAACGTCTGCTTAAAATCCGGATCTAAGGGCAGTGATCCGGCAAGATGAAATGAAATCTTCGAGCCCTCGATTTCGGACAACGCCACTGGTTCCGCTCCTGCCAGGGAAAGAATCTCGCCATGAAGTTTTAAAGCTTGGCTGATCTTTTCCGCGGCTGCACTGCCGAGTTCGTCCTGCAAATAGAGAACCTCCGCCCGAAGAAAAGAGCGTTCATGGTTGAGTTGCATGACTTCGAAGCGTTCCCGCCCCTCAGTCACGATATCCATGCGTCCGTCGGAATGTTTCTTGGTTACCGCCATGATTTCGGCGGTGCAACCAATTTCAGCAATGCCCTCCTCCTTGGAGCGAACGACTCCAAAAGGTTTTTTCTGGTCCAAACATTCCGTGACCATTTCTTTGTAACGTGGCTCAAAAATGTGAAGCGGCAAAGGAACTCCGGGAAGCAAAACTACGTCCAGGGGAAATATGGGCAGGAGCGTGCTCACCAAGGGCCTCCAAGACTTTTCACAACAACAGCGCGTGCTTTCCTTGATTGTACGCTGGCACTTGACTTGGCTTACCCAGGAGACTAAAAGCTCCGCATGGTCTCCAAGATAGTGGATCTCTCCAGCAAGGTAGTGGTAGTGACCGGCGCCTCGATGGGCATCGGCGAAGCCATTGCCAAAATTTTCGCCGACCGTGGCAGCCGCGTAGTCTTGTTGTCACGCGATGCTGGACGCGCCGAAGCCGCTCGCGGCCGAATCGGGCACACCGATCGCACCCTGGCACTCTCCTGCGATGTGCGCAACCGCGAGGAAATTGACCGCGTCCTCAGTCTCAGCTTGCACCACTTTCAACGTATCGATCTCTGGGTCAATAATGCAGGTCACGGGCTGCAGGATTCGGTCGCTCACATGGATATGGCCGCATGCCGCGATATGTTCGACGCTAATTTTTTCGGAACCGTGTTTGGCATGCAGGCCGTGATTCCCGTGATGAAGCAACAAGGGTCAGGAACGTTTGCCAACATTTCAAGCGTCGCCGGACATATTCCCTTGCCATTCAATGCCGCTTACAGCGCAACCAAGTTCGCGATGAATGCTTTCGGAAAGGCAGCGCGAGTCGAGTTGAAGAGCGATGGAATCCACGTGATGACAGTTTGTCCAGGATATGTTCGAACGGATTTCAGCGCGAATGCCATCAAAGGAGCAGAACAGAAGACGGTACGCCCGTCGGTAGCTCGCGGGATCAGCGCTCAGCGCGTCGCTCGCGCGGTGTTCCACGGTTATCTGAAGCAGAAGCGGGAAGTCATCGTGCCCTGGACCATGCATCCAGCGATCAAGATGTATCAACTTTTTCCCGCAGTGGTGGAATGGGCGATGGTTAAGCTCGCGCGTAACACAGAGTGACCGCGTTAAGAACAGCAGGCGACTCTGATTTTTTCTCTGATCTCACAGAAGGACCCGTCGGCTATCCTAACTCCGCTTGCAGAGCTTCCATCTCCGCCCGCGCGTGATCGTTGCCAGTCCTCTGGGCTGAAGCAATCCCGTTTGCCAGCATCTTCTTAGCTTCTTCAGTGCGTCCTTCTTGCACCAGGGTTTGCGCTGCCATGAAATATCCAGCGGTGTAGTCAGGATGCACCGAAAGCAGGTGGTTGAACTCGCCCAGCGCTCGCTCCACTTCACCGGCCTTGGAATATTCCATGGCCAGGCCGTAGCGAGCGAAAGCGTCATTCGGATTTTGGCTCAGGATTTCGCTGAGCAGCGAAAGGCGGTCCATACCAAAGAAGATTACTACAGCGCCGCTACTGGCAACATGGTCATGAGATGAGTACAATGTCCGCATCCCATCAGGAGAAATTTAATAGTTGGCCTGTCCCTTCTTCATGCCCGTGCGAAAACTCGAAGACGGCGGATGGCTTCATCCTTCGCGATTACCACTCGGTGGAGGCTGGTACGGACATTGTTCTGCCCCGGGCCACGAAGGAGTCGAGCCGTCGCAAAAAGAATTAACGGAATATTGCAATTTGGGTTACGCGCGTAGTTGCTCCCGTCTGCCTGTAGATCGTAGTTGCGACGCAGTGCGTTTCTCCATCGCCCGTGACTGCGCTCCGCAACTACTCTTGTGTTTTGTTTGCGAGGCGGCACATCAGCCTGCGGGTCACGGTGTGTTGGAATACGACCTCTCTCTCGGGCAGTGGATCTCCTCGCATCCCGACTCACGTATTCAAATGATGGCAGAGTGCTACTTACAATCCTACCTGCCGCGCAGACCGCAAGCAGCTGTGACGAACCTTACTTCGAGCACAAAACTATGAAACAAAGGGAAGACCTGATGATGCCCCGCCCCGTCGGGGATTCGCAGTCGGAGATGAATGAAATCGTCCTGCCCAACGATACCAATCCGCTGGGTGCTTTATTGGGCGGACGACTGATGCATTGGATCGATCTCGCGGGTGCAATGGCAGCCCATCGCCATTCCCGAAACTACGTTGTGACGGCTGCCATCGATCATCTCGATTTTTGGACTCCTGTCCATGTCGGAGATCTGGTGATTCTTCGTTCTTCTGTCAACCGCGTCTTCAATACTTCGATGGAAGTGGGAGTAAAAGTCTGGGTGGAAAACTATCTTCTTGACCAGTGCCAACACGTCAGCTCCGCATATCTCACGTTCGTTGCCGTGGATGGGGGTGGGCGCCACGTACCCGTTCCCGCGGTCATCCCGGAAACGGATGAGCAACGACGCCGCTATGAAGACGCGGGCCGCCGCCGAGAGACACATCACGACGAACTAGAACGCCGCCGCAGCAGCCAGAACTAGCATACGGTGCACGTTCTCGCCTTTCTGACGCTCCACTCACCGCGACCAATTCCGACTGTATAATCGAGATGTAGTTCGATTCCTGAGTAGAAAGGTCTTCCTTGAGCTCACCCGTGCCGCCACGTCCCGGGCAGCCACCACAAGGGCCGCAGCCCTTGCCCGGCGTGGATACCATCATCGCTGTCGGCTCAGGTAAGGGTGGCGTGGGGAAGACTACGCTAGCCGTGAATCTGGCGATTGTGCTGGCAAAGCTCGGACACAAAGTTGGATTGCTGGACGCTGACGTTTACGGCCCCAACGTTCCGCTCATGCTCGGCATCAGCGGGCAGCCTAAGATTGGCGGCGACAATCGCATCACGCCGCTGGAAGTTCATGGCCTCAAAGTTATTTCTGTCGGTTTCCTGAATCCCGGCGACAAGCCGCTTATTTGGCGTGGGCCGATGTTGCATTCCATCATTCGACAATTTCTTGGATCCGTGGAATGGGGCCAGCTTGACTATCTCGTCGTGGACTTGCCGCCCGGCACAGGCGACGTTTCCTTGTCGCTGATTCAAACCGTGCCTCTTACTGGGGCAATCGTGGTTTCAACGCCCTCGGATGTCTCCCTGCAGGATGCGCGCAAGGCCATCGAAATGTTCCGCCAAATGAAAGTGGACGTGGTGGGCATGGTCGAAAACATGAGCTACTTCGTTTGCCCACATTGCCATCAACAAACTGATATTTTTTCCCGCGGTGGCGTGGAAAAGACCGCAGCCCAGTTTGAGGTCGCCTATCTCGGTGCGGTGCAATTGGATCCCGATATCCGCAAAGCCGGAGACGGCGGTAAACCCCTGGTGCTCGAGGGGGAGAATTCTCCGTCGGCGCAATCGTTGTACGAGTTCGCCCGCAAGGTCATCGCACGGGTGACTGAAATCAAGGCCGGCGAGTCAGAGGGTGTGATCCACGTGCAGTAACTCGGGCGAAGCTCTGCCCTTACCTCGCACAGATTATTTTTTTGCGCGTGCCAGCCTGAAGAGCGCATCCGGATCTTTATCTGCCATCACGAGTTCAGCCACCATTTCGCCCAGCGCCGGCCCATGCTTGAATCCATGACCCGAGCCGCCCCCGACCAGCCATATGTTTTCTGCGGCGGGGTGCCGGTCGACGAGAAAATGATCATCGGGAGTGTTCTCGTATTGGCATACGCGCGACTCTAGCAGCGGCGCATTCTTCAGAGCCGGGAATCGGAATCCCAGATAATCACGGATCGCCTTCAGTGATTCGGCATCGACCACACGTTCTCCGGTCGTAGGATCGAAATCCGCTCCGCGAGTGTCATCGGCAATTTTGAAACCCCGCCCTTCATTGCCAGGAATTCCATACATGAATCGATCTCGTTGGTCGGCCCATACTGGCAGATTCCTCTCTGAAAAGCGATCGTCCCCGGCCGGCGTGCCAAAGAAAAATACATCTTGCTTGGTGGGGCGAATAAAATCTCCGATCGTCTTGGGAAACAGCTTGCTCAGCCATGGCCCGCAGGCGAATACGTACCGATCTGCCACCAGCTTGGAACCCCCAAAAAGTGGCAGTCCTTTCAGTTTGCCGTCTTCGAGACCCTGCGCTACGACGGCCGCTTGCTTGTATTCACCCCCTTCTCGAAGAAATCCTTCAAGCACCATCTGGCACGAAGCTCTCGTTTTGAGAAAACCACTTTCAGGTTCATGGATTCCCCACTGCACCCCGTCCAAACTAATTTGTGGCCAACGCTGTCCTATTTCCTGCGCAGAAAGCTCTGCATACCGGATTCCTGCCTCGCGCAACATAGGCAGCGACCCCCGCTCAAACTGATCATCCGCAGCCGCCAGCCACAGAACACCAATGGGATGGAACAGCTGGCAATGCCATAACTTTTCATTTTCTTGCCATAGTTGTCGGGCACGGACAGCCATCTTCGTGTAAGGCTGGTTGGGTCCGTAAGTGCCGCGAATCACGCGGGTTTCACCACCCGACGAAGCCCTCGAGTTTCCCGGTCCCCAAGCATCAAGCAAGGTAACTCGCGCGCCTCGGCGCAACAGGTGCAACGCAGTCCAGCCCCCGAAGGCGCCCGCCCCTATTACGGCCACATGAAGTTTCAATCGCATCTCGTGTCAACGTTTAAAATCAGCATTCTACGGCCTAGAGTGCTAATACTTGACAGCCTGAGCCACCCTTCCTAGAATCGAATAGTAGGATAACTCAAGGGTGTCAGTCTAAGCATTTGGTTTTTAAGGTACTTACCCTCCTTCGACATAGACGAGTACTCCTTACAAGTGCAGAGCGAATTTGAGAGCAGCTGACACCAGCGAACACTATGCAGACCGGCCCACAGATCGGTGAACGGGAACGCGAAATCCTTACTGCTATCGTGGAAACTTTTATTGCCACCGGTGAGCCAGTCGGTTCGCGCACCCTCGCACGCGCCAATCGTGAAGGGTTGAGTCCGGCGACGATCCGCAACGTGATGGCTGATCTTTCCGACGCAGGTTTACTGGAGCAGCCTCACACTTCAGCCGGCCGAGTTCCGACCACGGAGGCGTATCGCTATTATGTTGAACAACTCACCGGTAAAGCGCGCCTCTCAGACGAAGACGAGAACATCATTCAGGGTTCGCTGCACGGGATTGCGGACGTCCAGGAATTTATGGAACGTACTTCGCACGTGCTGTCACTGATCTCGCACAACGTGGGTGTGGCCGTCGCCATCGGCGGGCCAAAGAATGCCCTCGAACATGTTTATTTTTCGCGCTTGGGAGATCAAAAAGTATTAGCCGTACTGGTGACCAGATCCGGCCTGGTTCGCGACCGTGTGCTCCGTCTCGATCTTCCTCAGTCCGAGTTGGACGCGGCCGCCCGCTTCATTAACGAGAATTTTCGTGGCTGGACGATGGAAGCATTGCGTACCGAGCTCGCGCGCCTCCTTGAGCAGGAGCGCAGTGAATATGACCGGTTGATGGTTTCTGTCGAACAACTGTATCGCCAGGGCGCGCTGGCTGGAGATGACACCGCTCAAGTGGTCTATGTCGAAGGCGCGGCCAATCTGGTTGCCGGCGAGCAAGACCGGCAGCGTCTGCAAGAGCTGCTGAAAACTCTGGAAGAAAAACAGAAAATGGTCGATCTGCTGGGCGCTTACCTTGACGCCAAGCAGGAAGCAGTACGCGTAGTGATTGGTTTGGACCAGGCACTGCCTTCGATGCGCAACTTCGTACTCATCGGCGCACCAGCTCGTGTGGGCGGCGAAGTGATGGGATCACTGGCGGTGATCGGCCCCACCCGCATGGATTATCAACATGCGATTACCACGGTTTCTTATATCGCGCGTTTGTTTGACAAAGTCCTTAACGAATCCGAGTGACAATCATGGCAAGAACTAACGGAAAATCCGAAGTCCACGCCCCCGAACTTGACGCGGAGCACGAACTCCCCGCTTCAGACGACGCTAATGATGAAGGCTCCACCGCAGGGGTGCCGCGCTCCTCTGAAAGCACTCCCCACGTTTCCGAGTCGCAAAAGCTGAAGGCGGAACGGGATGCTCTGGTCGATCGTCTGGCTCGTCTGCAGGCCGAATTCGAGAACGCTCGAAAGCGTGCCGAGCGCGAGCAGCAGGAATTCCGCGAATATGCTGTGTCAGATGCGGTAAAGACTTTGCTTCCCAGCTTGGATAGCTTTGAGCGCGCCCTGGGGGCTGACGCGGATAGTTCGGAATTTCGCAATGGCGTCGAACTGATTTACAAGCAATTGTATGACGCCTTGTTGAAGATGGGATTGCGCCCCATCCCGGCGAAAGGTGAGCCTTTCGACCCCCGTTTTCACCAGGCCGTCGAAATGGTGAATACCACTGAAGCCAAAGATCACCAGGTACTTGAGGAGCTTCAACGAGGATACAAGTTTAAAGACCGGCTATTACGTCCCGCGATGGTGAAAGTTGCGCAGAATCCCAAGCACTAAAATCAGAATCAAACTTGAGAGGATGGACCAGTTATCCTGACCAGCAACGGAAAACGCGACTATTACGAAGTCCTGGGAGTGGCACGTGCCGCCAGCGACCAGGAAATTAAGAGTGCTTATCGCAAACTCGCTTTACAATTTCATCCCGATCGCAATCCTAACAATCCCGACGCGGAAGAAAAATTCAAAGAAGCCAGCGAGGCCTACGCCGTCTTGGCGGATGACGAAAAACGTTCATTGTACGATCGCTTTGGTCATGCCGGCGTAGGCGGCGGAACTGGCGTTGGTTTTGACGCCACTGTCTTTCAGGATTTCAGCGACATTTTTGGCGACTTCTTTGGCTTCGGAGACATTTTCGGCGGAGGAGGTTCGCGTCGTCGCACCCGTACCCAGCGCGGCGCCGACCTGCGCGAGGATGTGAACCTGCAATTTGAAGAAGCCTTCTTCGGCACCGAGACGAAAGTCACAGTCCGTCGCCACGAGACTTGCGAAGAATGCAAAGGCTCGGGTGCAGCCCCAGGCAAAGTACCAGTTACTTGCCGCTCCTGCGCCGGACGAGGCCAGGTCCGATATCAGCAGGGATTTTTCAGCATTGCGCGCACTTGTCCTACATGCCAGGGAGCCGGCAGCGTCATCACCGATCCCTGTCCAAAGTGCAAGGGCGAAGGCCGGATACTGCGCCAGAAAACCATCGACGCCAAAATTCCCGCCGGCGTGGAAGACGGAACCCGAATCCGATTCGGCGGCCTAGGCGAAGCAGGAGCCTTCGGAGGTCCGCCCGGTGACCTCTATGTTGTCCTGCATGTCAAAGAGCATGCCTTCTTTGAACGCGAGGGCAACAATCTGTACTGCGTGATCCCCATTTCTTTTACCCAGGCCGCGCTGGGCACAGAAATCCACGTACCGACTCTAGAGGGCGAACATCTGCTCAAAATTCCTGACGGCATACAGTCTGGAACCACTCTCCGCATTCGAGGAAAAGGAGTGCCGATGCTGAACAGCCACGGCAAAGGTGATCTCTTCGTCGAAGTCCGCGTGCAAACTCCCGGCAAGCTCAACAAACGCCAACGCGAGTTGCTCCAGGAATTGGAAAGCACCACCAAGGTTGAAAACAAACCGCAGCGTCGCACCCTACTTGGGAAAGTAAAAGAGATCTTCGGTTAAGCTGGGCTTAACTAGGCCACTAGCAACTAGCCACTGACCACTGCCTTTATGTCCCGCCGCCGTTGGATCGCCGACGAAGTTTCCGGCAATCGCGCCGCGCTCACCGGTGATCACGCCGAACACTTGTCACGTGTACTTCGTGCACGGGTGGGCCAGGAATTTGAAATAGCCACAGGCGCGAGTGTCCGCAGCGGACGCGTTACGCGGATCAATCACGATCGGGTTGAATTCGAACTGGGTGACGAAATCAATTCAACCGCCACTCCCAATCTGACGCTCGCTCTTTCCATTTTCAAATTTGACCGTATGGAATGGGCAATTGAAAAGTGCACGGAACTCGGCGCAACCCGAATCGTTCCGGTCATAGCCAGCCGGACCGAAACTCATTTGGCTGCAGCCGCTCCCAAACGCGTGGAACGCTGGCAACGTATTGCACACCAAGCTTCGGAACAATCGCGCCGCAATTCACCGCCTGAGATCGGCCAGCCCGTAAAGATGACCGCAGCGTTAGCACTGCCCGGCGCCATACGTATTGTGCTGGCCGAATCCGAGCAGCAAACAATGCTCAAGGATGTGCTCCATACCCATTCGCCACGTGACATTGTCCTAGCGTTGGGCCCCGAGGGCGGCTGGACCCCATCAGAACTCGAACTGTTCCGCGACGCTGGTTGGATTGCAGCTTCTCTCGGAAACACTATCCTTCGAGCGGAAACCGCGGCCATAGCGGCACTGGCCGTGACTCTTTCAGAACTCGCATAACAATCTCATTCGGCGGAAATCCTCAGACTTCCTCTGGTATGCTCCGTCCAGTGGCAACTCCGAAACCAATGCGGTCAACGTTCGTCTTCGAACCGGACGAATGCCAACGCCAAGCCATCGAGCATGTCCGTGGTCCCATGTTGGTGATAGCCGGCGCCGGCACTGGGAAAACGACCGTATTAACCCGCCGCATCGCGCGACTGATCCGCGAATGCGGCGTATCTCCGAAAGAAATCCTTGCAGTGACCTATAGCGAAAACTCTGCGCGAGAAATGCGTGAACGTGTCCAGGCGGAACTTCGTGGAACTGAAACTTCGGGTCTCCAGATCACTACCTTCCACGCCTATTGCAACAACCTATTGATTCGCCGTGGCAAGCAATTCGGCGTACTCGACGAAAAAGATCTCTGGATTTACCTCCGAAAACGTATTCGCGAGCTGCACCTGAATTATTTCGTTCGAGCGGCGAAGGTGAGTCAATTTCTCAACGACTTGCTCGATTTTATGCGCCGTTGCCAGGACGAGCTGATCGGCCCCGAGAAGTACGCTGAATATGTCGCTCGCCTGGAGCGCAATGAGTTGCCCGTCCAGCGGGTGACTAGGTCAAAAGATGCGGTCTCGCTTTCCGATGAAGAAGTCCTCGGACGTTGCCGGGAAATCGCTCAGGTCTTCACTACTGTGGAACGCATGCTGGCCGAAGACAACCTAGGCAGCTTCGGCCATATGATTGCACACGCGCACACTCTGCTCGAGCGGGACAACGAGCTGCTTGCCCGAGAGCGGGAACGAGCCCGTTTTATCCTGGTAGACGAGTTTCAGGACGCCAACTTTGCTCAAGTAAAAATCCTTCAGAAGCTGGCAGGGTCAGAACGCAATATCTTCGCTGTCGGCGATCCCGATCAAGCCATCTACCGTTTCCGTGGCGCTTCCAGTGCCGCATTCGGATTATTTCGGCATCACTTCTCCGGAGCAAAACTAGTCGTACTGGACAAGAACCGTCGTTCCACTACTCCTATTTTGAGAACGGCGTTCGCAGTCATTTCGAAAAACCCAACTACTTTTCATGCAGAAAAGGAGACGAGCTTCCCTTACCAGCGGGCCCCTCTGGTTTCAAAGCGCGATGAAGATGGGGTCAGAGAGGTAAGATCATCGCGGCCTGACCCGGTCGAAACCGTCATTCTTACCGCGAAAGAAAACGAGTGCTTCGACTTGGGAAAAGTTATTCAAGAGAAACGCCGCCGTCTGCGATGCGAATGGAAGGATTTCGCGATCCTCTATCGCGCCCATCCTCATCGCGATCAAGTTGCGATTGAGCTCGCCGAACGCCAGATCCCTTTCTCCATCGAAAACATGGACGTCATGGACATGCCTGAAGCCCGCGACCTTTTTGCCTGCCTGGGCGCCGTGGTGTCGCCAGACGATGGAGCTAGTCTTTTCCGGGTTGCCGCATTCCCTCAATTCGACATCGACCCGGAAAAACTACGGGCTGGCATGCGAAAGCTTTCCCGAGATTCCGAGTCGCCTGGGCTAGCTGCCGTTCTGCCCCAAATCGCGGGAGGCGCCGCGGTGCTTGAAGAGTTGCAGCAGGTACGCGATGAAATCGTACGCAAGGAAGCCAAAAGCCGCGGCGCTTTGGAGATCATCATCCAACGTTTTGGCTTCGACCGCTCGTCGCGTCCGCTGGCTGCCGTCCTTGAATTTGTCAGCAATTGGGAAAAGAAGGCGATCACCACTACAAAGGAAATTGCCGAGTTGCTGGAATACATGGATTATTTCCGCGAGGCTGGCGGCGCCATCGCCATGCCTTCGCATGAGGACAACGCCGTACGCCTCATGACCGCCCACTCGGCCAA
>MNGW01000005.1:0-6654 GCA_001918935.1 Acidobacteriales bacterium 13_1_40CM_3_55_5
AGGTTTCGATGGCCGTCAGGCAGCCGATGACTTCTTCTTTGCCGACTTTCATGGGACGGCAGACCGCACCCTCATAAGGGCAGGAATTGCGCAGGGCGGCCTCGATCAGATCCTTGCGACCCAGCAGCACGCCGCTGCATTGCGGCCCCCGTAGGCCCTTGCCTCCGGAAAAAGTGTAGAGATCGAGTTTCATTCTTGCGTAGAGCTTGATGTTGTCAATGGGTGGAATGCCTGCGGCATCGTCCAGAAGGAGTGGTACGTTGTGCTCTTTTGCGATGGCCGCCTCGCGCGCGAGCTTGTCGCCCAGATCCGTGGTGTAAATCATCGCCGTGTTGCTAGTGATCGCGCCGGCAATTTCTTCCGGCTTCTCGACGAGGATCAGTTTGGCTCCCGTTAGCCGGATGGCGTTGTCGAACGCGCTGCGGCCTCCGACCATCACGACTTCGTGCTTCAGTCCCGTGGTGTCCGGGAGTTGCCATATCTTTTGCGGATCGCTGCCTGCCATGCATGCCGCGGTTGCCGCGGCCATGGCACCCGCAGCACCGGACGTGATTAATCCAGATTCGGCGCCGGTCAATTCCGCCAAGCGGCGTCCCACGGCGTGGTGCAATTCGACCATGTTCACAAAATGACGGCTCGCTTCGGCCTGAGCGTCTTGCACTTCTGGAAATTGCAGCGATCCGCTCAAATAGGTCCATGTTCCGCGGCAATTGATGACCGTCTTCACCCCCAAGCGACTGTACACATTTTCTTTTGTGTCGTACCCAATCGCAGCAGCGGATTTTTCGTACAGCTGGTGAGCCGCAACTTGGGCTAACAGCGGCGAAGCGGCCAGCATTTTCATAAATCCGCGGCGATTGGATTCCTGAGTGAAAGGCATGGATTTCCTCCCGATATTCAAGCGTCTACTGAACGAAAATTAAGGTTCCAAAGTGTTCGGGAACGTGGTTGGGGTCCCGGTTGACTACACAAGTCGGCTGCCAGCACAGGAAGTGGCGCACGGGATCCGCGCCGAGTCCGTCGATGCGGTAAAGGTTGGCCCGCCATTTCGTCGCGGGCTTCACCGGTTTTTCACTAACCGATTTCAGTGACACACGGGCCGCTGCGTACCACACGTGGTTATTTTCGTCGATGCGCCCCTGTCGCTGCCAGCCGGAATCCCAATTCGCGTCATAGGAGTCTTTGTTGAGATCGATGGCCAAATCGACCCAGTCGCCCGTTGGCGCGATCTCAAATTCGCGATAGTGCTTGATGTCGGTCCAATCGTCGCCCAGAAAGAACTCGACCACGTCGCGGTCCCATAGTTTGAGGCGATCTTTGCTGTTATCCGCCGGCAGCCAGAGGTTCAGATGGTTGTAGGGAGAAATAAAAAGCAGATACAGATCAGAGTCGGTCCAAAACCCGCGCACGTGCGACCATGTTTCCGAGTTCGGATTAGTATTCAGGTCTGGTGCCTTCGCGACATGCGGAATGGAAAAACTGGCCGTTGGGTTTGCAACCTCACACACCTCCCCGGCAAACGCGAGAGTCAGCGCTAGAAGCATCAATGACAGGCTCTTGGTGAATATCATCGGTTATGGGCGAGGCGCGTTTCTTAACTCCGGCGCAATTTCGTACGCCTTGTCGAATTCTGCCTCCGCCTCCGCCTCCTTTCCTTCCTGATGAAGTGCCAATGCAAGGTTGTAATGTGCTTCCGCATAGCGCGGCTTAAGGCGCACAGCCTCGATAAACTCCGCCCGCGCCGTACGAAGGTCGCCCGCTTGCAACAGTACCAATCCAAGGTTGTTGTGAGCTTCCGCGAAATTCGGATCGCGGCGTACCACTTCCCGGAAGACGTTGGCGGCGCCCGCGGTATCGTTCTTCTGGCTGAGGACCAATCCCAGTTGTATCCGGGCGTCAGTGTACTTGGGTTCGAGGCTGATGGCTTCATTTAATTCGTGAACCGCTTCATCCACATGCGCGGATTGCGCGAGCGCGAGGCCGAGATTGTAATGCGCTTCAGCTAGGTCGGGATCGGACATCACCGCCCGCTGGAGCTCCTCGAGAGCGCGTGCGCGATCGTCCTGGCGCCAGTAGAGCAGCCCGAGACTCGAGTGGGCTTGCGCATAGTCCGGCTTCAGCTCAAGAGATTTCTCATAGGCCGCCAGGGCACGCGGAGCGTCCCCCTTGCGCTCCCAAGTTACTCCCAGATAGTAATGGCCGGTGGGGAGTTCGGGACTTTGCTCGACAGATTTTTGAAAGAGCGCCAGGGCATCGTCGAGCTTCTGCTGCTTCAGCGCTTCAACGCCTTGGAGGATAAGATATTTCGCTTGAGCCAGGCGCGCTCGGAACTCTTGCAAAGCGCTCAAATCATTGAGCTCCCTTTGTGCGGCGCCGGTTTCGCCTTGAGCATGCAACGCGATACCCAGGTTATAGTGCGCCTGTTCGAAATCAGGCTTCAGCTCGATCGCCTGGCGAAACGCCGCAATTGCGCCGGTCGTGTCGCCGCCCGCTTTAAGCTCCTTGCCGAGGTTCAGTTGCGCCTCCGGATCTTTGGGATCGATTTCGACCGCTCTGCGGAACTCAGCGAGTGCGCCAGCGTGATCGCCCTTCCGGCGCAGCGTCACGCCCAGCAGTGAGTGTGCTGGCGCCAACTTGGGATTCAGCCGCAGTGCCCGGCGAAATTCGCCCGCCGCGCCTTCCAGATTGCCGAGCTGTCCTTCGGCCAACCCCAGTTCGAGATGCAGTTCGGCGGAAGGCTTCGACTGCAGGGCCCGCCGTAACTCACCTTCGGCAGCCGATGGATTGCTCTGCTGCAAATAAATGTGCGCCAGCAGGCGGTGTGCTCCGGCGTTTGCGAAATCAAGATCGACCGCCGTGCGCAGTTCCTTCAAGGCGGCGGCCTGATCGTTTAGGTCGTACCAGGTCGCGCCTAACGCGTAGTGCGCATCGGCCCACTTCGGTTTGAGACGCAGCGTGGTTTCGAACTCTTCAACGGCCTGCTTCGCATCGCCTTTATATTTCAGCGTGAGCGCCAGATTGTAATGCGTATCCGGGTCGTTGGGTTCCAGGTCTAGCGCTTTATGATAACTCGCAATAGCCTGGTCCCAGGATTTGTTGCGCGATAGCTCGATAGCTCGTTGACGGTAACTCTGAGCCGTTTGCGCAAGTGTTGGCGTTGAAAACAGCAGACTCAGAACTAGCAGAAACACCATTAGCCTGTAGCTCACAAGAATGATTCAAGAAAGTGTCCAGCCCGACCGGTCAGCTCAGTCTTGCGAAACCGCCCCAGGTGCGGGCTTGCCACGGGGACAGGCATTCCAGCCTGTCCCCGACTGCGCACATTTTACTACCAGGTGAACTTCGCACTGATTTGCCCTTCGCGCGAACCGCTGCCGGTGTCTCCGAATGACCTGGTACTGGTTACCGTGCCGAACGTGTTCATGTTGTTGTAATTGCCGTGCGGGTTACTAAAATTCGCGTGGTTGAATATATTGAAGAATTCCGCGCGAATTTCGAACCCCATGGCCTCTCTGATCATAGTCCTCTTAGAGATCCCGAAGTCTGTGACGTTGATTCCAGGGCCGTGGAAGAACTGGCGGTTTGTATTCGGCCCATTAGGACCCGGGTTACGCGGATTTTGGGTCACGACCTTCCCCACAAGGTCGGGTACATCGGTGTTCCCACCGCCAACCAACGAGTAATCCCCGCCCTGTCTCAGCGACACGGGCAAACCACCCGAATAGCGCGTAACGCCGTTAAGGGCCCAGCCTTGCGTCAAGCGCTTCGGCAGTTTGCCGATTGCCCGGTCGAAGGGAACCGCCCAGATGTAACTCACCACGAAGTTATGGGTGATATCGAACGCCGAAAGCGAGCGGCTGAGCCGGGGGTCCAAGAAATTCACCCACTGGCCAAAGCCGGAAGAATTGTCCATCGCCTTAGCGAACGTGTACGCCGCTAGGAAGGTAAAATCCGCGGCCTTGTGTTCCACGGTTATCTGACCTGCGTTGTAGCTCGAATTGGCGATGTTGACTGTGAAGCTGTTGTTCTGGCTGAAGGCAGGTCCCAAATAGTCACGTGTACCAGGTATGCAAGTACTGCCAGCAGGCGTCCCAAGGGGACACGGGGTGGTGAACGCCTTGGCGGGAGCGGCTACGCCAGGAGGCAAAGTGTACGTCTGGTTCTCGCCATCGCGTCCACATGTAGGCGTGGCGCCCAGTTGGTTAAGTTGCAGGCAAAGCGCGAAGTCACCGGGATTGGCGTCGTATTGCGAGATCAGCTTATGTCCTTGTGTTCCTACGTACGCCAGGGTCAGAACCGTCGATTTACTCAGCTCCCTCTGAATGGACAAATTGTAATGCTCCGCATAAGGCGGCCGATTGTGAATGTCGTAGCCCGGTGAAAACGAGATCGGCAAATAGATCGAATAGTCTAGCGTCTTATTAGCCGGGCTTCCCGGCTTCGGGAACACAAATGGGAATCGCTGCCCCTCTGACATTCCGTTGGCGACTTCCTGGAACGGCTGGTCGAAGTTGACCGGGTTAGGCGAAACCCAATACAGCCCAAAAGGAGCATCTCCGACCTCATAGAACAAGTTCAAGTCCTCGATCGACGTGTAGTAGACGCCGTAGGACGCTCGGATGCTGGATTTGCCAGGGCCACCGAAGATCTTGCCCGCCATCCCATCTTTAAAGCCGGGCGAATAAGCGATGCCCAGCCTCGGAGAGAAGTTGTTATACCGGGTGGGAGCGAGTGTGCTCGGAATTCCCGGATCGCCCGGAACCACCCATCCCAGCGGCGCAGTCGGGAACTGTGTGGACTGCAAGCCAGGCACGATGGTCTCAATCTTGCCCTGCGTGTCATACCACGGCATGCTTACTTCCCAACGCACACCAAGATTGAGGGTGAGGTTCGGCCTCACTTTGAAAGTGTCTTCAGCTAAAGCGCTGCACTGGTTATAGTTTTGCGCTGCGCCGAGTAGGTAATCGGCGAAATCGTTGCCGGTTATGCTGCCGTCGAACGTGAAGTCTCCGTTCGGTGCGCACGTATTGCGCTCATTGATCTGCAGGTAGCGGAACTCACCCCCAAACTTGATCGTGTGTCGGCCTCGCGCTTTCGAGAAAGTATCCGAGACGTGCCAGGTGTTGTTCGGCTGAAACGTTGACAGCGTATTCACGCCGAGGGAGAAGTTGTTGAAGTATATCGGTGGCACGGTCTGTGGAAATCCCGCCGGTCCCGAGGGTATGATGCCGAGAGTTCCTGGGCCAGTAACGAAACCGAGATCCGAGAGTTTTGCGAAGCTGCTACTTGGCTCGTCCGTATGCGTAGCTGTCCGGAAGAAACTCAAACGAAATTGATTCACAGCGGTTGCACCATAATTTTTGTTGTTATTGAGGACGAACTGCTGTGCACGGCTTACCGTAGCACTGGAAAAACCTGGCACACTGGCATCCAGAGCGTTAAAATTGTTGGAGTCGTCGAAGTGATAATAAAACGACCAGTCGCCGGTCATCTTGTTAATGAAGTCTATTCGTTGTCCATACTTGTTATCCCCAATCCTGTTCCTTTGGTTGGCGTCTGCGAAATTTCCATTTCCATCGCCAATCGGGATGTAGGGCAGAATCTTGGTCGCGGGTAAGGAAAACGCGCTCGTCGGGATCGTAGCGTTGCTAAACACGCACTGTGTAGTGCTGGGGCAGGGATCTAGGCGAAAGCCACTCGGCTGACTGGCGTCCGGCACTTTGATGGCCCCGTAAGGTTCCCCGTTGAAGACACAGGAAGGATCTCCCGGACATACGTAGCCCAGTCGACTGGAAAGCGTATCCGCCCAATTCAATCCGCAGGAAGCACCCCCGGGGCATGCCTGGCTGTTCACGAGTAACGGACTGCCGCTCGAATCCGCAAAGTCTGCTGCGGTGAAAGTGCCGCCTCGCTGGAGGGTCGTCGGCACCGGCACCGCACCCGTACTGGCTCCCCTGACCTCGCGAGTGCCCTGATAGTCCGTGAACCAGAAAAGCTTGTTTTTCCAGAACGGGCCTCCCACGGCGTAGCCGAACTGGTTACGCCGCAATTCCGCCTTAGTCGGGTCGAAGAAACCTCGCGCGTCGAATTTGTCGTTGCGCAAGAATTCGAACGCAGATCCGTGAAGGCCGTTGGTGCCGGACTTAGTAATCGTGTTCATCACCGCGCCGCTGAATTTTCCATACTCCGCATCAAAGCTATTGGTGATCAGCCGGAATTCCTCCACGGAATCCAGATTGGGGATCAACCCGGCGCCCAGGTTGCGTCCTTCGCTCACGTCGCCGCCGTTCACCAGAAACGCGTTGGCGGTCTCCCGCTGCCCATTTACCGACAGGTTGCCCGCATTTGGCGAGTATCCCCCGGAAACCGACCGGTCCTGCTGTATGGAGCCGGATGTTACCGGCACCACTCCCGCTTGCAGGCCCAGAAGGTCCAGGTAGCTGCGGCCATTCAACGGCAGAGAAAGCATTTTTTTCGATTCGATCACATCACCTAGCTGCGTGTTTTCTGTCTGTACTTGCACCGCGTTGGCGGAGATTTCCACCTTTTCGGTCACGCTGCCAACGTCGAGCGTGACGTCAACGTGCAATTGGTCGTTCACTTTCAAGTCGACATCCGTCGTCGAGAACGTTTGGAATCCCGGGGCAGTGGCGG
>MNGW01000005.1:6675-8386 GCA_001918935.1 Acidobacteriales bacterium 13_1_40CM_3_55_5
TGCACATTGGTGGCGACAATTCGCGCGCCCGCAACCACAGCTTGCGTACGGTCGTGCACCACGCCTAGAATCGATCCGGTCACGTCCGCCCGCAAAACATTTGGACCGACAAGCATTGTTAGAACGATCAAAACAGCAAAAACTGCACGGTTAAAACGATTTTGCATCAGGCACCCCCAAATGGGCGTAGCATGGCACGAAATACCTGAAGCAATCAAGTCTTCAATGAGCCATCCGGAGTCACTCGCGTTGACCGCGAGTGGAAGAGTGGATCGCTGATATTTATACAGTAGTTAGAATCTTGGAGGCGGGGGGAGTCGGAATTCTAGCCTCGCTGATAACTCGTAACTTTAACTTAACTTATTGATTTAATTAAACGCGAAAAACTATGAAAACAGCACATTTGCCGAAGTGAGGTACACGGCGGGTACACGGAGATTTTAGCGAGGCGGCCATTGGTGATCATCGATGGCGATGTGATTTCCCCGAACGGGACTTCCGTGATAGGTCTTTGTTAAGAGAAAGGAGCTCTCCTGACGCGCTTTGGAGGGGCGCGCGAAAAGTTTTTTCAAGTTCTTCCGCTCGCGGTTTTTGCCTCTCGGCGATTGTTCCTGCTCGATGCAGAACCAGACATCCATTTGCTGTCTCAGACACGAAGGCCTCCACAGAAGATTGAGTTAGTGATCTCCTGCCAGTCTCGAAACATCTGGAGAGAGGCATCGGGAGCTTGCGCTCCCTCGCCCAGTCCCGTTCCGGCGAGACCTGGCAGACCGCATGCCGAATAAGCTGGATTGCTTTTGCCGCTGCCGTTTTACGCTACGGCGCGGTCCTCCCTCTCCACGACAAGAAAACCCCCCTGGCGGCGATCGATGGCCATCAAATACGCCACCAGATTCCGTGCCACCGCCAGGGTCGCGCGATTCGCATTTCCTTTCTGCTTGGCCTGGTCATACAGTTGCGCCAGTGCCGGACTCAGTCGCGGAGCCATCTTGGCCGCCTCCCAGCGGGTATGGACTGCAATTTCGATGCGGATGATCTGCTTAGTATTCGCAATGTTTTGGAGGCAGGCCTCTACGACACTCAGCAAATTCGACCTGCCCACGTATCGCAAATCGCTGAAGTTGATTGTTCCGTTGCGTGCCAGCACGTCTGAAGGGATAAAGGCCGTATTGAACGTAACTTAGCTTGTTGGAACATCGCTGCTCACGAAGCTTCGGGTGTTACAACTGGAGGCCAAAAAACTGAGCGCGTCTACATTTCTCGACGGAGAACGCAGCTACGTTTGCCCAAAGTTAAAATTCTGGTCGAGAAGTTCCATTTTGGCCATTGTCCAATTCCATCCCGGCAGGGCGCACCGCAAGCACAGGACCCTTCAGCGTCCCTACATAGAGAACATCATCCGACACGCCAATCCCGCGAATCGTCTCCGAAAGCTGATGCGACCATTCTCGAGTGCCATCGCTGGCCCGAAATGCAACGAGTTCGCCGCCATTACCGGCCAGCACAGTGCCACGCCAAACGTACGGCCTGGCGGACGTCCAGTCTTTGGATGCTTTCGCGGACCAGCGTATTTTGTCCAGTGACAGATCCAAACTCGCGAGGCTTTGGGAGCCAAGAAAGACAAGGAGCGACTCGCGAGCAAGAATGAGGCGCCATCTTGGTTCGGCCTCTGCCGCAAAGTCAGCCAAGACTCTGCCAGAACCAGGATCCA
>MNGW01000175.1:0-463 GCA_001918935.1 Acidobacteriales bacterium 13_1_40CM_3_55_5
AAGAAACTGAGCAAATCGTCGTCACAAAACTATGCTAGCAGCTTCTCGCAGAACACGAAAGAGCTTGCGGTCTGCGCTAGTCTTTCAAGTGAGTCCCAATTACCGCGCGGACGAAGACCACGATTTGAGAATCAAAATTCGGGGTGTGCAAGCCCCGGGTACGTTCTCGGTCACCGCTCGGTTTTTTCATACACCGGAGGTGACCCCAGAAATCCGCATAACAGTGACATCTGGCTTTTCCGTACCACTGACGTCGCAGTGCAGAGCCCGGAAATTCCTACCAGACCCTTGAGTCAAAGATCGCGAGCCCGGCATGGACAAGGGCCGGTATCGGACTTTCAACGCCGTTGCTGAATCGTCAGGAATCGTGAATCTTCAGAAAAGGGCAGCGTTCTAACCAACTGAACTACGTCCCCACTCGCCAAATCAACGAGATACGCAATCGCCACTGTTTATGCGGCTT
>MNGW01000175.1:494-6858 GCA_001918935.1 Acidobacteriales bacterium 13_1_40CM_3_55_5
AGCTGCTCGCAAAATGAGGGGGCACTAGAAACAATCTTTTTCGAGTATACGTGAGCCCGGAAACAGCGGTCAAACCACCGCCACGCCGTTCGATTGCGAGATAATTTCCCGCACTTCCGTAGCATTGTGCTCCTGTTAAACTCCCGCGGTGCGACGACTGATCATCAATGCCGACGATTTCGGCCTCACGCCCGGAATAAATCGCGCCATCTTGACGGCGCACCTGGAAGGCGTCGTCACTTCGACTACCCTGATGGCAAATGCGCCGGGGTTTGATCAAGCCGTGACAACGGTTGCATCAGCGACCAGGCTTGGCGTCGGATGTCACGTGGTGCTACTCGACGGCTCTTCGCAACTGTCACCATCCCAGGTTCACACCCTCCTGGAAGGACGAGATAGCACTGCCTTCTGCCGGAATTCGGGGGCATTCGCCTGGCGGGTCGTGACTGGCGGTATCGATCCTGCCCAGATCGAGTTGGAAGCGGTGGCCCAGATTCGCAGGCTGCAAGCGGCGGGGNNNNTTACGCCCGTTATTGCGAGCCGCCCAAAAATGTGGAATCCGAAAAATGCGAAATCCCTTTGAGCCATTGCGGCTGGCAGGCTTGCTTCAGCGCCCCCGGCTATGGAAGCGATGGATCGAATTCCGGACGTTGTCAACCTTCGCTCGATCTTTTTCGGATATGGTGAAAAATGCCGCTATGATCACCACGGATGGAACCATAGGCATGGTGGCCACCGGCGCCTGGAACCAGGAACTATTTCAATCCCTCATCGAAAATCTGCCCGACGGCACCTGGGAGCTGGTTTGCCATCCCGGCTATAACGATTCGGAGTTGCAGAGATTGCCCACCCGGCTCCAGAAATCGCGAGAGAATGAGTTGGCAATCCTGACCGCCCCAGCCAGTCGCGAACTACTGGAACGAAATCGAATCGAGCTTATCTCCTATCGCGATCTGGATTAAGCTGGCATTTGGGATCAGCAACTATTTCGATAACAGTGCAGCCGAAAACAAGGTTTATGATGACGTGGTCCAGTTGAGGCCGTTCGACAGCTTCCCTTGCGATGGGAAATAGACCGGAACCTCGCGTCGCGACCAATCTCCTCATACGAGTGTGGGGCATGGGTGCGGATGGCAAGCCTTTCCTTCAAAAAGCCGAGGCTCGCAACATCAGCAACCAAGGCGCGAGGCTTTCAGGAATCGAGCATCAACTCACGCCGGGGGATGTCATTGGCGTGCAATTGGGCGACAAAAAAGCGCGATACCGGGTAATTTGGATCATCGATGCCGGTCACCTGCTCAAGATCCAAGCTGGCGTGCAACTAGTCGACGGGCAGCAGTGCCCGTGGCTCGACCAATTAGCGCAAGCGGAAACAAAACCCGCTCCCGCTGAAACAAAACCAGCTCCCGCCGCTGATTCGCCTCAAAATAAACGGAGGTTCGAACGTCTCAGGATCCGCTTTCCTCTCGAATTACGCGACAACCGGGCTACCCGTATGCAGACCAACGTCACAGACATTAGCGGCCGCGGCTGTTATATAGAAACCATGTTGCCACTGGCTCGGGGCACGGAACTAAACATTTCATTCTGGATCGAGTCCGAAAAAATCGATATCCAGGCCGTGGTCAGAGCATGCGACGGCGGTGTGGGCATGGGAATAGAGTTTACCGGCATGGACCTGGAAAGCCAGAAACGTCTGCAACGATACCTTGAAAAACAGGGTCATGAATCAGAATCTTCCACCGCTCCAACCGGCGCTTCCTAGACACACGCCCGTTGTCAGGTCCACAAATCTGAATCCAAGCAGCGCCATTTCCATCGAATCTGGAGAGTCTGTTGAGAGAGCGAAAGGCCCGCTGCATGAAGATCGGGATCACGTGTTATCCCACTTACGGTGGCAGTGGCGTTGTCGCCACGGAGCTCGGACTTGAACTCGCCCAGCGTGGACACGAAATTCATTTCATTTCTTATGCTCAGCCAATTCGTCTGACCGGCCCACATCCCAACATTCACTATCACGAGGTAGAAGTTTCCCGGTATCCCCTGTTCGACTATCCGCCGTACGATTTGGCGCTGGCCACGCGCATGGCGGAAGTATCGGAACTGTATGAGCTCGACCTGCTGCACGTCCATTACGCCATCCCTCATTCGGTGAGCGCGATGCTGGCGCGCCAGATGCTCGCCGCCGGCCCTAAACATCGCAAGCTTCCCTTCGTTACCACCTTGCACGGAACCGATATCACGCTCGTGGGACAAGATCGGTCATACCTGCCAATTACTCGTTATTCCATCGAGCAGAGCGACGGTGTGACCGCTATCTCGGAATATTTGCGCGAACGCACCGTGCGGGAGTTTGAGATCAAGAACAATATCCAGGTGATCTACAACTTCGTAAACTGCGACGTATATGTTCGCGATCCGGAAGCAGCCAAACGTCGCAGCGAGTATGCCCCGCGTGGGGAACGCATTCTGGTTCATCTGTCCAACTTCCGTCCGGTAAAGCGAATTACCGATACCATCGAGATCTTCGACCGTGTGCGCAAGAAAGTCCCATCCAAACTCTTGCTGATTGGCGACGGCCCCGATCGTTCACGCGCGGAATGGCTAGCAGTTCAAAAAGGCATTCACAATGACGTGCTGTTCCTGGGCAAACAGGATCAGGTTCACGAAAAGCTCGCTCTGGCGGATGTGATGTTGCTGCCCAGCGAATTGGAATCGTTCGGACTGGCTGCCCTGGAAGGCATGGCGTGCGAAGTTGTTCCCATAGCCACCCGCGTGGGCGGCGTACCTGAGGTGATCGAGCACGGCAAAAGTGGCTACCTGGCCGACGTCGGAGATGTGGAGACTATGGCGCGCTATGCCCTCGAGTTGCTCACTGACAATAACCGGCTGCGGGAGATGAGCCAGGCCGCTCGCCTGGTATCAAAATCCCGCTTCTGCTCCAGCGAAATCATTCCGCAGTATGAGGATTTTTACCGCCGCGTGCTGGCTCGCTCTTCATAAAGAGCTGCGGGGATCGCGCCCGCGGTCTCCAAAATCGGCAAGCGAAGACGCACCAGGGTTCCCTTTCCGTCGTGGCTGTCGATGGTCATGTGCGCGGTGTCGCCGTACAACACCTTCAATCGTTCGGCGACGTTCGCCATCCCAATGCCGGTTCCGCCCAGCCCAGTCGGCCTTTCCAAGAGGTTTGCCGCACCCATGCCAACCCCATCATCTTCGACTTCAATGATTAAGTGGGATTCGGAGATCCGGCTGCGCATATAAATGCTGCCGCCCTCGATCTTCGAAGCCAGACCATGTTTGATCGAGTTCTCCACTAAAGGCTGAAGCAACATGCTGGGAACCATCAAGTCCAGGGAAGCCGCGTCGAGCTCTTTCACCACTCGCAGCTTGTCGCGTCCGAAGCGAACCACCTCAATGTCCAAATAGTTATCGATAAACTCTAATTCCTCACGCAGGGGAACGTAGGCGTCGCTGCTGCTCAACAACCGTCGCAGAATATTCGCCAGCTTGATGATCAGTTCGCGGGCCGTATCTGGATCAAAACGCACCAATGAAGAAACTGAGTTCAAAGTATTAAAGAGGAAGTGCGGGTTGATCTGGTTTTGCAACGCTTCCATGCGGGCCTCCATCAACAGGCGTCCCTGTTCTTCCAGCTTGATCTGGATACGTACGCTGTTCCAGATCTTCAGTTCGATTCCGATAACCGTAATTGACGTAGCATAGATCAACATCTCAACCCACCACTTTGGGCTCTCCAGGCTGTAAGTGGCCGATGGAAGAAAACGGGCGAGTTCGGTCTGCATAAATCGCAGCGCGACGATGGTGGCAAAAAACATGATCTGCCAGTCGAACAGGCGAGGCGTGGGCAGATTGCGCCGGATCCATCGGTAAATGCTCAGATCAATAAATGGAGAGAACGACCAGATATCTTCCCGGTCAGGAGCCAGATTGCGCAGCTGCCCTACCGTGAAACCACAGAGCAAATTGAAAGGCAGGGTTGCCCATTCTCCGTGCAATAGAGCCGGCAGCGCCAGCATTGCGCCCCCGACCATCCCAGTGAAACGCCCGCCCAGCACACCGAGCAGGATCGTAGTCTCAAACGATAAATCTCCTGCCGAGAAACTCTTGGCCCCGAACCGTATCCACACACCCAAAGTCAGAGGAATGGCAATCCATAAGATCAGATAAATTCTCTGCTTGAGCGAGCGCTCTTCCCGGAACAACAGTGACTTGAATTCGACGGAGCGGCCCAGAATGCTGGCCGCAGAGGCCGCCACGCCCAGCTTGATCAGCAGATTGATGAGGATGAGTCGCTGTTCCATAAGACCCACTGAAGAAAATGTAGCATGAAGCCGGGGTAAGAGCCGCAGCGGTCGTTAAGGGCTGAATGCCGACTGCTGAATGCTGAGTGCTCCTTCAGAACGGTCCAATGATTCCTCCGATCTGACGCGACGCCGGTGCTGCCATTCGCGAAGCTTGCTTTTGACCTTCCATTACATCCAGATACTTCAACCCGGAACCAGTATTAAATAAAATCACCGTGTCTTCGGGCGCGAAGAAACCTTTGTTGCGCAGCTTGCGATACGCGGCCAGCGCGGCCGCTCCTTCCGGCGCGGCAAAAATTCCTTCCACTCTCGCCCAGTGCCGTAGCGCATCCATGATTTCATCGTCAGAAACCGCCACCGCCGCGCCGCCACTCTTTTTCAAAATATCGAGAATAAGGTAATCCCCATAAGGCTTAGGGACCCGCAGACCTGCCGCCAAAGTGCTCGCGTTCGGCCAGAATTCTGCACTCGGCTTGCCTTCATCCCATGCTTCAACAATTGGTGCACAACCAGATGATTGCACGGAAACCATTCGAGGACGATCCGATTTGATCCAGCCCAGTTCCTCCATCTCGTCAAAGGCCTTCCACATGCCGATCAGTCCAACTCCACCGCCAGTCGGATAAATGATTCCATCCGGCACGCGCCATCCCAATTGTTCGGCCGCCTCGTAGCCCATGGTTTTCTTGCCTTCCACTCGGAAAGGTTCTTTCAGTGTCGAGACATCAAACCAGCCCTGCTTCTCTTTACCTTCGCTAACCATACGGGCACAGTCACTGATCAGCCCATCCACCAGCGTGACATTCGAGCCGTAAATCTCGCACTCCACGCGGTTGGCAAGCGGAACATCCTTCGGCATGAAGATGTAGGACTCAAGACCTGCCGCCGCTGCGTAAGCCGCCAGCGCACTCCCCGCGTTTCCTGCCGACGGGATCGCCAGCTTTTTCAGACCGTACTTCTTGGCTATGGTCACCGCGGCCGAAAGTCCGCGCGCTTTAAATGATCCCGTTGGATTCAGCCCTTCATCCTTGATATAGACGTTGGGAAATTCCCGGCTCGGCAGCATCGGCGTGAAGCCTTCCCCCAGCGATACTGGCTCGGCGTCCGGCAACACTTCCGCATATCGCCACATCGTTGCCGCGCGTCCACCCAGTGACGACGACTTAAAGTTTTTCTTTAAGGTCGCCAAATCATAGCGGACATACAGCACACCGCCATCTTTGGGACAAACCGTCTGCGGATGAGAGGCGTCAATATGATCGCCGCACTTGGTGCATTCGAGGTAAGCGATGGGGGCCATCGGGAGTTACAGCAACTTAAAGATGATTTCTTCTAGTCAAAGAACCACGATTTTTTAGTTTAGGCCGGCAGACGCTTCAACAATCCGTTAGCTTTGCGAAACCAGGGACGCTCCCGGCGTTTCAAATATCCCGGCATGGTCGGCTTCTTGGCCAGGATGCGTTGCGCCCATTCACGCGCTTCCGCGTTGCGCTGCTGCGATTGCAGAAAACAAGCGAAATTGTAGTAAGTCTCCGAGAGCGTCGAGGTTCTTGTGACCTCGCGGAATAACGCCTCGGCCCGATCTGGCTGGCCGGTGTTGGCATAAGCCTGGGCCAGCAATCCGGCAGCGCGCTGAAAATCGTATTTCGGGTCATGAGACACTACGCGCTCCAGATCAGGCACCGCAGCAACGAAGTCTCCCATTCCAATTGCGGCAATGGCTCGCCGATAGAAAGGATCAGGAGAATCGGTGCGTGACGAAATGGATTTGTCATAACAATCGCGTGCCTGCGCGAACTTCCCTTCTTCCAGATACAGATCAGCCAATTCTTCGTAATTGCCGGCGGACGGATTATCCAGAATGGCGGCTTCTAGCTCCCCGATGCGGCGGCGGCGGGGAAAGACTTTGAAAGATTGCCGAAGCAGACCCGTGTCGGGCAGCACCTCGGCCACAATGTACACCGCCGCGCCTAGCCCACCGCCAAAAAGAATGATCCAAAGCCAATACGTATCTGGGCGTCGGCGAATAAAGTGAA
>MNGW01000175.1:6922-19786 GCA_001918935.1 Acidobacteriales bacterium 13_1_40CM_3_55_5
AAAATCCGGTAACGAACCTTTCCCACTAACCCCGGTCCAGGGCAATCGCAATGCTAAAGTTGTTCTAGTGAAAGCCCCCATCCGTCTTTTGGCCATCGATATCGATGGCACCTTGCTGAATCCCCAGTTCCAGATTTCGGATACTGACCTCGCCGCCTTGCGCCGTGCCCATTCGGAGGACGTCGAAGTCATACTAGTCACCGGACGCCGGCATACCTTCGCCTTGCCGATCGCTCAGCAGCTTGGCTTCGATCTTTGGCTGATCAGCTCAAATGGCGCCGTCACCCGCTCTCTGTCAGGCGAGACTTTCCATCGCGATCTGCTTCCCGCCGCCACTTGCCGCAAACTCTGCTCGGCGATGCAGGATTTTCGCGGCAACACCGTGTTAACTTTCGACACCGAAGTCAAAGGAGCAATCGTACTCGAGCATATGCAGGAGTTGAACGCGAGTATCCAGCGCTGGCTGGAAAAGAACATGCAGTACATTGACTTCGTCATCCCGATTGAGAAGTCATTGACGGCCGATCCGGTGCAGGCTATGTTTTGCGGTCCAATCCCGCGCATGCAACAAGCTCTGGCCGCTTTGCGAACGCCTGGATTTGAGAACGACATCACCGTCTTACGCACGGAATATCCAATTCGTGATCTGTCAATTGTCGACGTCCTCAATCAGGGCTGCTCCAAAGGACACGCGCTGAAGCGTTGGGCCAATCACCGCGGCATCCCGCGCGAACAGGTCATGGCCATTGGTGACAATTACAACGACATCGAAATGCTTGCTTACGCCGGACAGCCGTTTATCATGGGAAACGCGTCCGAGGAATTGCGGGGCAATGGCTGGACCGTCACCTTATCGAACGACCAGAACGGCGTGGCTGCGGCCATCGAACAAGTTCTAGGCAGTTCAGCCGTCACCGTCTAGAATTAAATTTCCGCATGAAATTGTGGTTTCAATTCGGATTGATGTTCGGGCTGGCGGTATCTTCAGCCTTCGCTTCCGAGCTCGCCATTCTGCATAACGGCTTCTCGATCCGGCATGAAAAGAGCGAGATTGTGGGAACTGTTACCCGCCTCTATCTGGGTACGGATCGTTCTGGCTACGTGGATATTCCCACCAATGAGATCGACCGATTTGAGAAGGATCTCACACCAGCGGTTCTCACACCTCCGGTTCTAGCACGTCCAAGCGAAGTCCCGCTTCCCGAGCGTCCTCAAAGTTTGAACGAAGTGATCGATACCATCGGCAATCGCCACCACATCGATCCCGATCTCATCAATAGCGTGATTCACGCTGAAAGCGGATTCAACGCGCGTGCCGTGTCCCCCAAGGGCGCACAGGGCCTGATGCAACTGATGCCGCACACCGCGTCGCAACTGGGTGTCGCCAACGCCTTCGACCCTAAGTCCAACGTAGAAGGCGGCACACGCTATTTGCGCGAATTGCTGGAACGTTACAACTTCGATCTGGTGAAGGCCCTGGCCGCCTACAACGCCGGACCACATCGCGTGGAGCAGTACCGTGGTGTGCCGCCGTACTACGAGACTCGTGCTTACGTCGCGAGCATTATCCGCGACTTCAATCGCAAAAAGCGTGCACAACAGAGAATCTCGGCTGCGTCGAAGTCAAAGGCGGTCACAAGTCAGCCACAACTTGCGTCGACGAAAAAGCACCCAGAGACCTCCGCTTCCCAAATCGAGCCTCTCCCTGGATCGCACTGAGCCGAACGTACTGGCCTCGACAGTACGTTGACCCTCGCCTTCGGGTCATTTACCTTGACTACGTATAGTTCCTTTGTCTCGGGTCGATGAGTAAGAAACAGATCATTATCTACGGGCTGTTAGCCGCAGTCTTCGCCATTCTCGTCTACGTGCAGTTTCGAACGTGGCGCAATTTTGACTGGGCCACCTTCTGGAGCCAGACCGACCAGGTCAACAAGCGGCACATTTTCCATGCTATCGGCCTGATTTACCTGGCCTATGTGGTACGAGCCTTTCGCTGGAAAATTTTCCTGCGCCCGGTACGGCCGAAAGCATCCTGGTGGGGTTTGGTTGCGCCCACTTTGATTGGCTTCGCCGGACTCGCCATCCTGGGAAGGCCGGGAGAGTTGATCCGCCCCTATCTGATCGCACGCAAGGAAAATCTGCCATTTTCATCGCAGCTGGGCGTGTGGGCGGTAGAACGTATTTTCGACATTGGCGCTTTCACCTTACTGCTGATGATCGCGATCTTCGTCGCACACTCACCGAGGGAACTCGAATACTACGGGCGATTTCGCACCGCGGGCCTGATCTTATTGGGCATCGTCATTGGGATGACGGCCATAGCCATCGCCATCAGCCGCAATGGAGAAGCGCTGGCCAGTTGGGTGGAGCGCCGCTTCTCCCACCTAGCGGCGAATCTGGGAAAAAGAATCGCGCTTCGCGTCCGCGAATTTCACCGCGGCCTTAACACCATTGACAGCGTTTTCTCCTTTCTTCAACTGGTGGTCGTTTCGGTCGTGATGTGGTGCATGATCGCGGTGGCCTACAAGGAAGTAACTCACTCTTACGGTGTCGAGGAACTCGAGATACCGCAAACTCAGGTCCTGCTGCTGATGGGATCCAGCATGGTGGGCTCGATGATTCAATTGCCGGGCGTCGGTGGCGGCTCGCAACTTGCCACCATTGCGACGTTGGAGCACGTCTTCGACGTACCGCACGAATTAGCTGCCAGTTGCGGAATCATGTTGTGGTTGGTCAGTTTCGTTGCCGTAATTCCCCTCGGCCTGTTGCTGGCTCATCGCGAGCGACTTTCTTTCCGCAAACTCGCGGCAGAGAGCCGCGAGCAAGAGCAGGTCAGCCTGCCTTCCTCCCCACCTCCTGCCTCCACTTGAACTTCTCATAAAGTCTGCATGTTCCAGTCAGGGAGCCACTTGCCTGCGTCGAGTGACTTTGTTTGCCTGTTACAATGCGGTGAGTTCCCAAGCCCCATGAAGTGTCCTTTTTGCGGATTTGCAAACGATAAGGTGGTGGATTCGCGCGAGAGCAAGGAAGCCGATTCCATCCGCCGGCGTCGCGAGTGTCTGAAGTGCGCCAAACGCTTTACTACCTATGAGCGCATCGACGAAATTCCCTACATGGTGGTGAAAAAAGATGGCCGGCGCGAAAAATTCGAGCGTCAGAAAGTTTTGAACGGTCTCCTGCACGCCTGTGAGAAGCGCCCCGTACCCATCAGCAAGTTGGAACAGATTGTGAACGAAGCGGAGAGCTTCGTGATCGAGTCTCCCGAGCGCGAACGCAAAACCAGTGAACTGGGAGAGCTCATCATGAATCGTCTGCGTCGATACGACAAGGTCGCTTACGTCCGCTTCGCTTCCGTCTATCTCGACTTCAAGGACGTAAAAGAATTCATGACGGAACTAAAAGATCTGCTGAAGACCAAGGAGACTCCGGAAGTTCGCAGCAAGACTGCGGCGAAGGACTAGGCAAAAGTCGCAATCCCAAATTCAATGGCATACAAGATCACTCTCATTCCCGGCGATGGCATTGGTCCTGAAGTCACTCGCGCCGCAGTGCGCGTCCTCGAAGCCACCGGTCTGAAATTTGAATGGGAAACTTTCCAGGCGGGCGCCGAAGCCTATGAGAAATATCACGAATACATCCCCAAAGAGCTGATCGAATCCATCGAACGCACTGGGGTTGGGCTCAAGGGTCCGGTCGCGACTCCCATCGCTGGCGGGTTTGCCAGCATTAACGTGGCGCTGCGGAAAAAATTTGAGCTTTACGCCAACTTTCGTCCCATCCGCAACCTGCCCCACATTCCTACGCGCTATCCCGACGTCGATCTGATCATCGTGCGTGAAAATACCGAGGGACTATATTCCGGCATCGAGCACGAAGTCGTTCCCGGTGTTGTAGAGAGTTTGAAGATCATCACCGAAAAAGCTTCCACCCGCATTTCGCGCTTTGCCTTTGAGTATGCGCGCAAGAACAAGCGCAAGCGGATCCACGCCATCCACAAGGCCAACATCATGAAACTCTCGGACGGCCTTTTTCTGCGCTGCTCCCGCAACGTGGCCAAGGAGTATCCCGAGATCACGTATGGCGAGCACATCGTGGACAACACCTGCATGCAACTGGTAATGAATCCCTACCAGTACGACATGCTGTTAATGGAAAACCTTTATGGGGACATCATCTCCGACCTCTGCGCCGCTTTTGTCGGCGGACTGGGATTTGTTCCCGGCGCGAATATCGGTGATCATTGCGCCATCTTCGAGGCAGTGCATGGCTCGGCCCCGGACATTGCGGGAAAGAACATCGCCAACCCCACGGCAGTGATCCGTTCTGCCCTGCTGATGCTTCGCCACCTGGGTGAGTATGAAGCAGCAACTAAGATCCGCAACGCTCTGGAAAAGGTTTACCGCACTCGCGACAAACTGACGCGGGATGTGGGAGGCAAGGCCGGAACTTCGGAATTTGCCGATTCGATTATTGAATTCATGGAATCTGAATCAGGGGTCGCGCCCGCCGCCGAGACTTCTCACGCGTGACAGTTTGCCTAATTCGAGCGAGCCAGTAGCCACATCATGACCATCAGCGCAATGCAAATCAGGATGAAAGAAAGAATTGCAGGTTGAAGGATTTCAAGCGCAGCAAATACTGGTGGCCTTTCCGTGTCGGGTTCCTGCCAGTCCCTGCGACGCTTGTCCCGCTCGAACCAAATTACGAAAGCCAAAGATAGCGAGAAAAATACGACCACAACAATGACTTCGGTTATGGGGTGGATGCCTGGTCCGCCAATAAAAACTACAATAGACAACATTTCATCAATCATGCTGCCGCACCCCGCCGCTTTAGGTTCCAATAATCCTACCAATTTCAAACTACCACCAGATTCTGTCGCGACACATTGACCAACCTTCTCAATATTGAGTAGTATGCTCTGTTCTTCAAGGAAACCCGGGGAATGGTGAGCCCAACACGGCGAGTAGGCGTAGTTCTGTTCCAGCTCGGCGGCCCCGACACGCTGGACGCAATCGAACCTTTCCTTTTTAATCTTTTTTGTGATCCCGATATCATCGATTTCCCTTTCGCCCGCCTAGGCCGCAAGCCTTTGGCCAAACTCATTTCCAGCACACGCGCTAAAAAAGTTCAGCATCATTACTCAGTCATCGGCGGAGGCTCTCCCATCCGCCGTTTTACCGAACAGCAGGCCCGTGCCTTGCAACTCAAGCTGACGGAATCCGGCCTCGACGCCCGCTGCTTCGTGGCCATGCGCTACTGGCATCCATTTACTACGGAAGCGATTGAACATTTGCGCGCAGCCAAATGCGATGAGGTCGTGCTGCTGCCTCTCTATCCGCAATATTCCAGCACCACTACTGGCAGCAGCCTGAATGAGTGGCGGCGGCGGTTCCCCGACGATATCCCGGTGCATTGCGTGGACCCGTTCTATGAGAACGAGCTCTATTTAGAAGCCGTAGTAGAAAAATTAGAAGAAGCACTGGCCCGTTTTCCTGATCCCCAGCGAGCCGACATCGTCTTCAGCGCGCACAGCGTCCCGGTGTCGGTGATTGAACAAGGCGACCCCTACCAGCGGCAGATCGAAGAGACAGTCGAGCGAATCATGCAGCGGGGCGGATGGCGGAATCGCTATCGCCTCTGCTATCAGAGCAAGGTTGGCGCCAGCAAGTGGCTTCAGCCCTCACTGCGTCGCACGCTGATTGATCTGCGGGACCAACACGTTCGAGAAGTATGTGTCGTCCCAATTTCATTCGTCTCCGATCACGTGGAGACGCTGGGAGAGATCGATCACGAAGCGCGCGAGCAAGCTCGCAAATTGGGAATTGAACGATTTGAAATGAGTTCTGGGCTCAACGACGCCCCGACTTTCATCGCAGCGTTGGCCGAATTGGTAATCGCGGCACTGGACGTCGACAGAGCTCACGTTCCGGACGTGAATTACCTCGTAGCAGCAGATTGATGTGCGAAATGTTTCTATAAAGGACGAATGGCAGACGAGTCCCCAAAAAGCGTAGCCAATGGCGTCCTCGGCCATCTTCCGCCGTGGCCGCGCCCGGCGTTGAATAATTCCGTGATCGGCATGGAGCAGGCCTACCGGCAACGCAAGAACCTGACTCCGTTGACCGATGAGGACATCGCTGCCCTGAAAGCCGGCGAACAGATGCCCTGGGAGCGTGGTGAGACCTCTGCACCGGCCGCGAGCCCCGCGCCCGCTGCGCCACCCGCAAGCGCAGCTCCGCCAGCACAAGCGACAGCAACTCCGCCTGCTCCGGCCGCGGCTAGCGCGAGTGCAGAGATCAGTCCAGAAGTTGCCGCCATTGTTGCAGCAGGAAAAAAATGGAGCCGCTCCACGGTGGCCGCCGAGCAGGCACGCCGCAACCGCAAAGGATTATCCGCGCTGAACGATGCAGAAGTCACTGCCCTACTTGGCGAACCAGCGACTCCCGCCGCCGCTCCGGCCCCGGCAGCAGCAGCTTCCGCCGCGAGACCGGCAGCTCCGGCTGCGGCCCGACCCGCGGCTGCGCAAGCGACAGTGGCATCTGCGAGTGCGCGCGGCACCGAAGCAAACACATACGTCGGCACGCCCGCGGTAGGAACTTCAAAAGCTGCTGCCGCAGGAGGCGTGGCCTCGGTTGGACCCGATGACAGCGACGTCAATCAGGGACGACGCCGTTTTGTGTGGACTGCCGTCGCCGCCTTCCTGATGGCGTGGTTCATCGCTTTCTTCCGCTTCTTCCTGCCGCGCACGTTGTTCGAGCCCGCAACCAGTTTCAAAATTGGTTATCCTGCGGATTACGGACTCGGTGTCGATACAAAATGGCAACAAAAATATCGTATCTGGGTCGATCGCACACCCGATCGCATGTTCGTGATCTACGCGCGCTGCACGCATCTTGGCTGCACTCCCGACTGGAAGCCCAGTGAGAACAAATTCAAATGCCCGTGCCATGGCAGCGGATATGACAGCGAAGGCGTGAACTTCGAAGGACCGGCGCCGCGTCCCATGGACCGGGCGCATGTCGACATCGCCCCCGACGGTCAGATTCTGGTGGACGTCTCGCGGCTCTACCAATGGCCCAAGGGACAGCCCAGCCGCTTTAACGACCCCGGAGCTTACTTGCCGGTTTAAAAGAGGATGTGATGGCTGAAGAAAATCAGAACGGAAAGAATGGCAATCGAGTCAGCCTGCTGCAAAGAGTGAAGGCGGGCATGAAGGAAGATGTTGAGTCTCTCAAGACTGATCTGCCCGCGAAAGCCAAAGAGCAAATCGACGGGCTCAAAGACCCGACCAAGACCCAGGTCTACACCTCAATCTTCCGCCACAAGCATGACGACACCCCGCGCAACCGGGCTCTGGGTGTGCTTTCGAACGTATTCCTTCACCTTCATCCCGCGAAAATTAATCGCGACGCCGTGCGTTACAGCTACACCTGGGGCATGGGCGGAATCACTTTCTACCTGTTCATCGTCCTTACCTTCACCGGCGTCTTGCTGATGTTCTATTACCACCCTAGCAAGATTCAGGCGTTTCGCGACGTCTTGTACCTCGAACACGATGTACCCTTCGGCAAACTGTTGCGCAACATGCATCGCTGGGCGGCGCACCTGATGGTGATTGCGGTATGGCTACACATGTTCCGCGTTTTCCTGACCGGGTCGTACAAGAAGCCGCGTGAGTTCAACTGGAACGTGGGTGTAATCCTACTCGTCCTGACCCTGCTGCTCTCCTTCACTGGTTACTTGTTGCCAGACGATCAGCTTGGATTCTGGGCAGTCACAGTAGGAACCAACATGGCCCGCGCTACTCCGTTGCTTGGACATGAAGGCCCATTCGGCCCGCTGCTTCACATGACGCCATACAACGACGTTCGATTTGGATTGCTGGGCGGTTCAATCGTGGATGCCAACGCACTGCTGCGCTCTTACATCTGGCACTGCATCGGCATTCCCATCGTGGCTTCGATTTTTATGATCGTGCACTTCTGGCGCGTGAGAAAAGATGGCGGCATTTCCGGCCCAGCGCCGGTGATGCTTGCTTCGGAAGTAAAAGAGAAACGCTGAGTAGCGCCGGCGCTACACGCAGGAGCATTTATGGATTGGCGTCAACTCTGGGATATCGCTTCCGCGCCGGACAATGTCCCCATTGTCGGCCTCATGCCATTGCTGGCTTTCTACATCTACCTGGGATGGAAGCAGGCCAGAGCCACCGACGCACTCATCGGCGAACTGGAAACCAGTCCCGCCATGGCTAAAACTCATCATCGCAAAACCTGGCCTTTCCGCCCCGGCTGGCAGAAAGAAGTACATGTCTGGCCCTTTCTTCTGCGAATCGAATTTCTCGCCGCCATCATTGTCACCATTGTTCTGATGATCTGGTCCATCACGTTGAACGCACCGCTCGAAGAGCCGGCCAATCCCAACCTGACGATGAATCCGGCGAAAGCGCCGTGGTACTTTTTGGGCCTCCAGGAAATGCTGGTGTATTTCGATCCCTGGATCGCCGGCGTAGTGATGCCCACGCTGATCATCATCGGCCTGATGGTGATTCCTTATATCGATACCAATCCGCTGGGCAGCGGCTATTACACCTGGAAACAGCGCAAGTTTGCGATTGGCACTTTTTTGTTCGGCTTCATCATCTTGTGGGTGGCGATGATCATCATCGGCACATTCATCCGCGGCCCCGGCTGGCAATGGTTCTGGCCCGGACAAACCTGGGACCACAATCGCCTGATTTACGAGGTGAACCGCGACTTACCAGATCTTTTTGGAATCACTTCCAATCTGGCGAAAGCAATTTTCGGAGCCGTCATCGTCGGAGGATATTACCTGCTCGGAGGCTTTATCCTCCACGCCCTGTTCCGGCGCTACAACCCGAAGGACTACCAGCGCATGAGCCTGCTTCAGTACTCCATCATGATGTTTTTTCTGCTCACCATGGTGGCGCTGCCGTTGAAAATGCTTTTGCGTCTGGCATGGCACATCAAGTACGTATGGATAACACCGTGGTTTAACGTGTAAGTACGTCGTTGGTCCTTGGTCGTTGGTCCTTGGCCAACGACGTACGACCAACGACCAAAGACTGATTTGGAGGTTTTTTTGCCCGAACTGCCCGAGAACGATCCGGTCGTAAGCAAGTCTTACGCGTTGCATTACGCGGTGGCTATGGTGTTGCTCATAGCCTCGCTGTTCTGGGCGTTATGGGACGAAGGATGGGCACAGCGTCCCTGGATTGCTTATCAGAAACAATGGAAGGAGCGCTACGGCGCGTTCCTGAAAACTGCCAAGTCCAAGTCTGCGCGCTCAGTCAGTGATCTTGAGAAGGATTCCGACTACCAGAAGCTCGAACAGGCTGCCAGGCAAGCGGATGCTGAAGCCAAGCCACACAGAGACGCACTTCAGAAGCAGATCATCGATCTCAACGCCAAAATACTAGCCGTCCAGAACGTTTTCACCGACAAGCGCGCTTACGCCAACGCGATCACTTACGAGATTGAGACCGACCCCAGCGCATCGGGTAAGAAAAGCAAGCAGAAGGATCTCGATGAGTACAAAAAGAAAGTCTGGACGGTCGAGTATCCGGACGGCCATAAAGAAAAATATGATTTCCGCCAGCTTGAAGAAAAATACAACGAACTAAAAGACGAGCGAACCAAAGTCAGCGCGGAATTGGCCGACGTCCTGAAGCCGGTCACCGAAGCCAACAATAAAGTCACGGAATACGTCAGCGCGCACCTGGTCGATCTCACGCCGAGTCAGATCGAGGGCTTACAAAAGAAGACCAGCGAATGGGATCCCACAATCCAGCAGATCAACGTGGCCGAGGCCAACATTGTGGACCGCTGCGAATCTTGCCACATGGGAATTCGCGAGCCGCTCAAGCTCACCGCGGCATCGATGACTCCCAAGGGACAGAAGCGGCCGGATGAATATGCTCAAGCCTTCGTCAGCCATCCCGAACCCGAACTCTTGAAGATTCACGATCCGGACAAATTTGGTTGCTCTCCCTGTCACCAGGGCAATGGCCGTGCCACTACCAGCGTCGAGAAAGGCCACGGAAATTACGAACACTGGCTGTGGCCACTCTTCCCCAAACAAAATACCGAAGCCGGCTGTCAGACCTGTCACGCAGCTGACATGGTGCTGGTCAGCGGCGATGTGGGATGGAACATCAGCGAAGGCAAGGATCTCTTCCGGCAAAGAGGATGCCTCGGCTGCCATCGTTACGAAGGCTACGACAAGGAACCCGAAGACCTGAATTCCGTCGGCCAGCAGATCAAGCAACTCGAAACCGAAAAAGCACAAAATTCCAAGCAAGCTGCTGAACTGATGAAGCAGGCCGACACGGCTCAGTCCAACGAAGAAGCCAATCGGCTGAACGATAAGGCCATCGCGCTGAAAGTTTCCAACAGCAAGATTGACGGCCACATACAACAACTCGATTTCCAGTCGCACAGCTTGCTGCAAGACGTAAAAAAAGTGGGGCCGAATCTGAAAGACGTCCGTTTGAAACTGAACCGGAACTGGATTCCGGTGTGGCTCAAGAAACCGACGGATTTCCGGCCCACCACCAAAATGCCGAACTTCCGCTTGAGTGATCAGCAGATCCGCGCCATCTCAGCTTATATCTGGCAGTCCGGCTTCAAGGATCCGCTACCCAAGCAGAATCCTGGAAACGCCGAACACGGTAAAGAACTGTTTGAGACGCGAGGCTGTATGGCCTGCCATTCCATTGGCGAAGGCGATCAGATGCAGGGTGGCACTTTCGCCGCGAATCTTACCCAACGCACGCGACCCTACTGTCCGCTGGAAAAGAAAGATATTGGTCCCGAGGATTACGCGAAAAAAGGTCTGCCCTACGTCTTCGATCTGGAGCACAGCCAGTGCCCTAACGACGGCCACGAACTCCAGGTGCAGAACATGACGGTCATGCCCAGCCTTCGCCTGAGTGTGCCCGACGCCCAGGACATTGCCACTTATCTAATCTCGCAGAAACAGCAGGAACCGTCATCGTACCCGGATGCTGCATTTATGGAAGATCCCAACCTGCGCGAGGAAGGCAAAAAATGGGTTCGGCACTTTGGTTGCGCCGGATGTCACGAAATTTCTGGCTTTGCAGATGAAGGCCGCATCGGCACGGAACTTACCGCAGAAGGAAGCAAGCCGATCGAGCGCCTCGATTTCGCTCTTTATACCGAACCCGCACAGCGCGGCACAGGCAAAGATCCGATCACGAATCCAGAAGATCTCCAGCGCTTGCCGGAAGGCCCGAGCCAGATGTTTACGACAAGGGCAAGATCAAGTCTGAAACTGAAGTCTTGCGCATGCCCAATCCACATCTGACCAAGGATCAGATTCGCTCATTGACGACGTTGCTCCTGGGCAGCGAGGAGACTTCCCTGCCCGCCAGCTACCAGTACAAACCTGGAGACGCTCGTCACGACATCCAAGAGGGCTGGTGGATCGTAAAGAAATACAACTGCATGGCATGCCACCAGTTCATTCCCGGCCAGTCCACCACGCTGATGGGTATGACGCGCTATCAGGATCCCGACTGGAAGGAACAACTCCCTCCCAAACTCCTGACGGAGGGCGCGCGTGTGGATCCTGAGTGGCTGCGCCGTTTCTTATCGAATCCGTCGTTGAGCGAGAATGACACGAACCGGAATGGCGTACGTTCCTACTTAAAAGTTCGCATGCCGACTTTCTCGTTCTCGGAAAACGAATTGCGCAAGCTGGTACGGTTCTTCCAGGCACTGTCACAGCAACCAATGCCTTACATTCCGGAACGTGTGCCTACGCTCACCGCCAAAGAGAACGACATGGCTCGCAGTTTGTTCTCAAGCACAGCCGCGCCCTGTCTGAAGTGCCACGCCACTGGCGATCCGCAACATGACAAAATTGCCACCGCGCCCAACTTCCTGTTGGCGAAAGAGCGTCTAAAGCCGGACTGGGTGGAGCGCTGGATCGTTGATCCGCAGGCAATCAGTCCGGGCACGTCCATGCCTTCGGGACTGTTTAAGCGGGAAAATAATCACTGGGTATTTGCCGGACCGACTCCGCCCTCATTCCAGGGATATGAAGCGGACCACACTAAGCTCCTGGTGGATTACATATTCCAGCTCACGCCGGAAGAACAGCGTCGTGTGGCCGCGGCTATGGGACACACACGAGCTTCCAGCAATCCACCTGCGGGAAAACGCAAGGCAACCGCAACCAGCAGTTCCGCTTCACAGCGAACAGCGCCGGGCGGTGGTTCGCGGTAAAATATTTCCTCTCTTCGGAGCAGAAGCCGCACTTGGTAATCCGCAATGGCCCGGACTGGCTAAATGCTAAGTGCCAAGTGCGAATTGCTGGACTCTCTAATGTTTTCAAACCTTCTTCAAGAAAGGGACATCATGAATATGAAGACCTGGGTAGCAATGCTCGGACTCTGCCTTCTTGGGTTGTTACTGCTGGCCGGATGCAACAAGAAAGAAAATACCAATGAAGAGCAGGGCACCTCTCCCACTTCCGGATCGAAACCTTCGCAAACCTCTGCTCCGATTGATCAGAGTACAGCAGCCAAGGTAAGCGGCACCGTCACATTCGGTGGCGCTGCTCCCAAACCCGCCAAGATTGATATGAGTCAAGACGCGGCCTGCAAGGCCACCAATCAGGCCGAGACCATTGTCGTGGACAGCGGCAAACTGGCGAACGTTTTCGTCTACGTGAAGGACGGCTTGGGAGATCGCACCTTCGATGTTCCCAGCGACAAAGTCACTCTCGACCAGAATGGCTGCCGTTATCATCCGCACGTGCTCGGCGTAATGGCGGGCCAGACCATTGAAATCAAGAACAGCGATCCCACCACTCACA
>MNGW01000129.1 GCA_001918935.1 Acidobacteriales bacterium 13_1_40CM_3_55_5
ACCAGAGGGTCCACCCAATTTTGAGCCAGAGTGGGATGCGCATCTTCGAAATTGTACCCTTGAGAACCAGCCAGAAAAGTCGTTGAAAAAATAGGGCGCCGCGCCTTTTCGCTTCAAGACCATGCAAAATCCCGTCCTTCCGCTCAGGGAAAAATCGAGACCTGGGACCGGATTGAACCCGCCCGACCCCGAGGTCTAGAATTGTTCTGTCGCCCTTCGAAGAATTGTGGAGGTCAGCATGCCCCACTACGAGTTCTTCTGCCAGAAATGCAAGAAATTCTTCGACAAGATTTTGTCTCTGGTGGAATACGAAGAAGGTAAAGTTCTGTGCCCAAGCTGCGGCAGTAAGAAAGTCGAGCAGCGCTGGTCGACCTTCTCCGCTGTTACGTCGAAGAAGAGCGCCTGAAGACGGAGCCTCAGACGCTGCACCATTTCTGGGCAATTGACCAGCAAAGGGACGAAGCGTACCGTATTTTCAAACATCCCAAATCGCTTCCGCCGCCGCGCCAGCGGCGGGTTCCTTTCACCCTCTAGCCGAACGAAAGGAGCGCATCATGTTTACACGCGTAGTTGAACTCACCAGCAAACCGCGTAGAAAAAACAAGCCGGGTTCGTGGATGAGATTGTTCTCGTCTCGGACGCTGACAGCGATCGGGTCTTAGCGCTGAGCTTTTGGAGTAAAAGGGAGGACGCAGAGCGTTATCAGCGGGAGCAGTACAACAGTGTTCGCGAAACCTTGCAGCCATTGCTTCAGGCCGACCCCGTTGTCCGTACGTTCGAGGTCCATACCTCCACCGGTCACAAGATCACCGCAGGCAAAGCCGCCTGAGGCAGCGGGTGGATGCTTCGCAATCAACCGGGCGAGCGTACCGCCTCGCCCCGCTTTTCAACTTCTGTAAAAGAGGAGACACTATGGCTACAAACAACGTGGAAGCGCTTCGTGCAGCACACGAAAGCTGGAACCGCCGTGACTTCGCAGGTCTAGTCCGCAATGCGGCGGAGGGTCTCGTTTACACCGATAATGCCAGGGGGCTTAAGCTGAACAGTCGGGATAAGTTTCTGGAGTGGACCGAAGCATGGGCTAAGGCCTTCTCGGATGGCCAAATCACCAACCCAGAATACATTGACGCAGGAGACATTGTCGTCGCCCGGTTTACCGTCGAAGGCACAAACGACGGGCCATTCGGTTCGTTGCAGCCCACAGGGGCTCGGATGTCTCTGCCGTTCTGCGAAGTATGTCACTTCGACAAACAAGGACGGATTGTGTTAGGCGGGTGCTACTACGATCAGTACACGCTTCTCACCCAGCTCGGGCACATCCAACCGATGGCCGAGGCAGCCTAGAAAACGCACCACACAGCAAAAGGCGCGCGGAGCGCGCCTTTTCGCTTCAAAACCACGCAAAATCCGAGACCCACATCTCACGAAGAACAAGCGACCCAGCCACGCAAAATCCGAGACCCGCTCTTGACAGATTCAATGAGTGTGCTTTGCTGGAGACTTAGGCCTTTACACACATCCTCCTCGCCCGCGCTTACTGGGGTCCGTAGAAAGTGGAAGACGCTCCGCGACTTCTGGATCGCTTATTTCAAACAAACTGGCGCGAACCTCAAGAGCTACGGTCTGGGCGACCCGCCTGATCTGGCCCATTGAAAGTGGAGTACCATAGTGACGAATAGCTGGTTTCATCCTACGTAGTACCCAACGACACCCGGAACCGGGTACTTAATACTTGCTGACGCTCCACGTGTACCGTTCCTGGCGTCTCGGGGAGGAGGAGCCATGCGCGATACCAGTGAGATCCATTCTCACAGGATTCTTTTCGTAGCGGTGTTTGTCGCATTCCTGTGCGTTCTACCCGCAAGGGCGCAAAAGCGACAGGAGCCAACCTCGCCTAAGTACGACCTACATACCGAGACGAAGATAAAAATAACCGTGGAGGAAGTGAAACTGCCGCCCAAAGGCAGCGAGAAAGAAGTTGTCCACCTGCTCGGGAAAAACGGAGCGGACTCGGTCGACGTTTACTTATGCCCGAAGTCCTTCCTCGACGACATGGGCATGAGCTTCGGTAAAGGAGACGAGATCGCCCTCACCGGCTCGAAGGTGAAGCAGGGCGAGGCCGACCTCACCCTTGCGAGGGAAGTCGTGAAGAAGGAGGACACATTCGTCCTCCGCGATGACAAAGGGAACCCCGTCTGGACTTGGCGCCGTTGAAGCCTCTCCGAACGTCACCAATCCGGGAAACTCCGGAATGCCTGCAAGGCGAACAATTCGCGGGTCGCCGCGCTGGCATAGGTCAGCGCGAACATTTCCTGGCCCGCACCACCTCAAAAGCGGTGACCACGTACCAGAATTGGCCTCGGGAATCGTCGGAGAACTCCCGGATCACATAGCCCGACGGCAAGCGCTCGATGCGCCTTTGTTTGGGCACAACGTGCTTGTTGCGAGCCGTGATGAAGACCTTGGAGCGAGCCATCATTGGAGAAGTGCATCCATGCTGCCAATACCCTGAGAGGAAACCATTTAAGAGTCTTGCAGAGGCGAGCCGTCCTTGCCAAATGCAAAGATCTGATAGGAAGAAATCAAAAAACGCGTCAGGCTCGAGTAGATCCGCTGCACACCGCCTACGCTGCCACCTTGGACGCACCGATGTTCTGGTTAATATGGAAGAAATTCGTCGGATCATATTTTTTCTTCAGCTTCACCAGGCGCCCGTAGTTCACTCCATAGGCGCCGCGAATCCGCTCTTCTCCTTCGCCCTCGCTCAAATAATTTACGTAGACTCCTGCGCCGAGGTAGGGCCGCATGGCCTCCCAGAATTCGCGCACCCAGCACAACCCATTCTCCGTCTGCGCCTGGGACGCCCATTGACCCAACATGAGGAAGCTGTGGCGGGCGCCGCGGTGGGCAAAGGCGGTGGCGTCCGCCGCAACCCGCTGCACCGCACCGTGCATGAATTCCAATACGACCGCGCAAGCAGGTGAGGGTTTACGGTTGACAAAGTGCACCATGGCGTCAAGCGCGGCATCCATCCATTTCACGCATGAAGCTCGAGTTCCAGTAATGCTGCTGTTGCGGCGCTGCCCACCAGTCCAACATTTTCTGTACCTCGGTGTACGGCATGGGGCGGAAGAGATCCGCCACCGGTGAACCGAATGAGCGCAGCGGCCGGAGAGCCGCTTCTCCGGCGTCCAGATCGCCGCTGTAACAGCCGGCGATCCCCACGACGGTGTTGCCGTCGGGCAGCGTCAGCATGGCGGCCATCAGGCCGAGCTCGTCCGGGCAGCTCGCACCGTACTCACGGAAAAAGCGGAGCACCTGCGGTGCCTGTGAGATGGGGTACGCCACCAGTCCGGCCAGCACCGGGCCCAGCGGGTGGAGCTGGTATTCAAATGAAGTGACAACCCCGAAGTTTCCACTGCCGCCGCGCACTCCCCAGAAGAGATCATCATTCTCCCGGGCACTGGCTGTGACCAAGCCGCCATCAGCAGTCACCAGATCGATCGAAACCAGGTTGTCACAGGCGAGCCCGTGCTTGCTCATCAGCCATCCGAGGCCCCCGCCGAGGGTCAGCCCGGCAATGCCCGTTATGGAAAAGGTACCCATGGTGGTAGCCAGACCGAACGCCTGGGTTTCGCGGTCGAACTCAGCCAGCAAGAGACCGGGGTCGGCGCGGGCAGTGCGGTGCGCCGGATCGACGCGAATGCAGCTTATGGACAGGTGGACCGAGTGACCATCGTCAGGGATCGGCGTACCGACGGACCGCGCGGGTTCGGCTTCGTGGAGATGGCGAGCTCGGAAGAAGGCAACAACCATCGCTGCCCTGAATGGAACGCTCCTCGGCGACCGCGCACTGAATGTAGATGATGCGCGTCCCAGACCAGGGCGCGCTGGCGGCGGTCGGGAAGGCCGGGAGCGGCGCGGAAGCGGCGGGCGCTGGTAAACAACGAGCCAACTAGCCTAGCTTCTCGAGCTGGCCGCTCATCTTTCGCCCATGTCGAGGAATCACTTAGGCAGCCACATCACTAATCTTTAAGGCCTGGGTGGTTCAGAACTGTTTCTTTTGGTCTCGATCAGGGCAATTACGGGTAACGGCAATCTTCTGGCAGCCTTTACACGTGCCGGAAAACCACCTCGAGCGAATTCCATCCGCCTTCACCTGGTGTCGACGAAAACTCCTCAACAATTCATCAACAAAAATAGGCCCTTTTAAGAGCGGTTTACGGTGTTTTGACTTTCAAGCGCCTTCCATGAGAAGGCCGGTAAAGTGTCAACTCTGTTTTTTTTCCGGCGTCGGGTTCTGCTGAAAGCGATGGGGATCTTCCAGCGTCAGGATGTAGGTGAGGGCAATTAACGTGAAACCGACTTCGTTCTTAAATCTTGCTAGTTCCTTACACTCTACGCCGAAAACGCATTGTGTTCAGATCCCGACTAATATTGCCTTCTCCGAAGCACAGGCAGGGGTTCCTGGAGTATGCTCTCCCCACAAAATTGGGGCTAACCCTCCACACGTCATTCTGAGCTGAGGAGGCTGTCATGCTCGACGATTCTCAAACAAAAGAATTGAGGACTTCATTACGAGGCCAGCTGTTGTGTCCTGAAGACAGCGACTACGACAAGGGGCGCAAGGTTTTCAACGCGATGATCGACCGCCGACCGGCGCTGATTGCCCGGTGCACGGGTGCTGTGGACGTCATCGCCTGCGTGCGCTTCGCCCGAGAGCAGGACCTTCCGGTTTCAATCCGAGGTGGTGGTCACAGTATCGCCGGCACTGCGGTGTGCGACGACGGCCTCGTGGTTGACCTCTCTATGATGAAAACCAGCTGGCGGACGTCCTCTTCACTTGTATTGAACGCGAGGTTTCCGACGAAAATGTTCTTCATAGTAGGCTCAACTAAATTATCCGGGGCAGCGTTCGCCTTGAGGCCCCTCCCGCTTGTGATCCAGTATTGCGTCAAGGCACGAAAACTCACGATTCGTCCATCCCAAAAAATCTATGTCCAGGCTTCCCGCCCTGGCCTGAATTCCAGTTGGTCCAACTCTTGGCAAAACATAAAAACTAACTCCCATAGTGACCACCCTTTTAATGCCAAGAAGAAGCAAGGTTAGGACACTCCCAGAATTTGGTAGTTGCTTCGTAGAGCGTGCAAAGCGTACATCACGTCGTCCAGGGCTTCTGTCTCTTCGCCGTTATCGCCGGCTGCCTGAAACAATTCCCGCGCGCGGAGCGCAACTGCCTTCTCCGCTTCTGCAATGCGCTCCGGTAGTTTGCTCTTATCGATCTCAGAAAGTGCAGCTCTGTACAGCTGCCTCCAATATCTGCCGTCTGGCGGGTTGGAAATGCCGGTTCTCATAAATACGTCTCCTCGTTTTCACATCCTGGCGAAATGTTTGCAGTTTAAGAGCGAGAAATACCGCGACCGTGGCGTGCGATGACGCCTGAGGTGTCTCCCTCCGCCGGGGGAGGCGACACAGGCCGCCTCCCATTTCTCTCACTCACCATTCGCCACTAACAACCAGGCGCTGGCTTCTACGCCGCCTTGCCCTGACCCTTGGCTTCGAGCGTCTTATGGCTGCCAACATTAACCTTGATCTGCTTAGGTTTGGCTTCCGCCTTCTTGGCGAGCCTGATCTTCAGCACGCCCTTGTCATAGTCGGCGCTGACTTGTGCCGGATCCACCGAGCTGGGCAGCGTGAACGACCGCGTGAAGCTGCCATACTGCCGCTCGACGCGACGGAAGTTCTCCTCTTTCTCTTCCTTTTCGATCTTGCGCTCGCCATGGACGGAGAGGGTGTTCCCCTCGACGCGGACATCAATGTCCTTTTCGTCGATGCCCGGAACTTCAAGCTTCAGAGTAATGGTGTGCTCGTCCTCATAGATGTCCACTGGTGGTGCGAAGCTGGTGGTTGTCAACGCCTCTTCCGGGCCTTCGGGGCTATACGACTCACGGAAAAGACGGTTCATGCGGTTCATGCGGTCTTGCATGGTGGAAAACTCACGGAGAGGCTCCCAACGGGTCAGTAATGTCATAACGTAATTCCTCCTTCGGAGGGAAAGCTAAGAGGAACAAACTTCAGATGGGCTGACTTAGTTCAGTGAACCTGAAAGAGTAAGAAGAGACTTGCTCAGTAACGAATGCTAGGCTTGTGCGCTACCGGTGTCAAGAAGGGATAGTGTCCTAATTGTGTGCTGGCTACTTCCTGAACACCTCGCCCTCGAAATGCCTTTCAATCTCCTCACGACTAAGCGGATCTTTTGCTTTGGTTAATTATGATGGAATAAACGACTTTGTTGCTTTCAATTTGTGCGGCATAAAAACCCTATCATCCGGCAGTTCTTGGATCGTGAATTTCACTCTTCTGCCATCCGCAACTGTCTTAATCCACTCCGCGTCTGGCATTCTGGGTTCTCCCGGGAGGAGTCTTAAGAGTGGTTTGCGTTCGGCCGTTGGTTTGTGTAGCAGGATGCGTCTAATGGATGGCGGCATTTTTCGGCCAGTCTCTTCGCGGAAAATTCTCTCGATGGGAGTTTCGACTTTGGCCGTTCGGCGGAACATACATCACTTCGGCGGTAATCATACTCCCCGGAGTCGAGCCGCATCTTTAATGTTTTGAAGTATGGCAGGGTCTTTCTCGGCGGCGGCTCTACGGCAGAGGTCTCGGTAGGCTTCGATAACTTAGCCTTGCTTCGCCTCGATTGCGTCCAGTGTACACTCAATGAGAGACGCGATACGGACGTTACACGCTTCTTGCATGATTGGCGTTCTTCCGTCATATCAGCCATAGAACCCCTTTCACGGCCGTTGGGGGGATTGCTCCAAACGAGCGGAACACGCTGGGCACCGAGGCAGTTTGGCTCTTAAGGACATCACGAAACTCATTGAGGCAGGAAAGGAAAAGGACTATCTCACCCACGACGAGGTGAATGGACTGATTCCACGCGACGTCCAGTCCCCGGAGGAGCTGGAGGACCTCCTCGCCACCATTGGCAGCCAGGGCATCGAGGTGCTTGAAGACCGGCAGAAGCTAACTTCCTCAGCGCTGAAAGAAGAGGGTGAGGAGGAAGTGGAGCCCATCGGCCTCGATCTGCCCCTAGGCGCTCTTGAAACGATTAAAGACCCGGTACGGATCTACCTGCGAGAGATGGGCAGGGTGCCTCTGCTCACCCGCGAAGAGGAAGTGGACATTGCCAAACGCATCGAGCGCGCCCAGCAGCGCGTGCTGAAGGCCCTTTCCCGCTCGCCTATTGTGATCCGCCAGATTCTGGCCACTGGCGAAGACTTGAAATGTGGCGTCCGCTCGATCAAGAACATTGTCGTCTTCAATGACGATGAGATCACCGAAGAAATGCTGCAGGACCGCGTCAAGGACATGACGCGGCGCATCGATGGGCTGGAGAAGCATCACAAAAGAGCCAGCCGTCTGGCCCTACGGCTAGCGACCATTCCGCTAAAAAAGAAAGCGCGCGAACACCGCCGCTGCCGATTTCGCCTGGACCGCGAGATTGTTCGGATTTCGCTCATCATCCGGAACCTCGGTTTCAGCAACTTTGAACGCAAGCGCCTGATCGACCGGGCGAATAAATTCTTCAACATCATGCGCTCGCTGGATCGCCAGATCAGCAGTCTGGAAAAGAAGATTGAGAGCACGCGCAGCGAAGAACTGAAGAAAGATTACAGCAAGACGCTCCGGCAGTATCGCGCCGACTCGGAAAGGCTAGAAAGCGAAGCCGGCGTGAACTTCCAGGAACTGTACTGCACACAACGCGAAATCATTCAGGGCGAGATGGATGCGGAGCAGGCTAAACACGAGCTCATCGAAGCCAACCTGCGCCTCGTGGTTTCCGTCGCCAAGAAGTATGCCAACCGCGGGCTTCAACTCCTCGATCTGATCCAGGAGGGCAACGTCGGCCTCATGAAGGCAGTGGATAAGTTCGAATACCGCCGCGGCTACAAATTTTCTACCTATGCGACGTGGTGGATTCGCCAGGCAGTCAGCCGCGCCATTGCCGATCAGGGACGCACCATCCGCCTCCCAGTGCACATAATCGAAACTCTCAACAAGCTGATTCGCACCTCGCGGCAACTGGTTCAGGAGTTGGGCCGCGAACCCACGCCCACAGAGATTGGCAAGCGCATGGACATTCCGGCGGCCAAGGTGCGTAAGGTGTTGAAGATCGCGCGGGTACCGATCTCGCTGGAGACGCCAATTGGCGAGGAGGGGGATTCCCACCTGGGCGACTTGATCGAA
>MNGW01000121.1 GCA_001918935.1 Acidobacteriales bacterium 13_1_40CM_3_55_5
CGGAACAGATCGAGCGCTTGTTGTTTGGTTACGGACATGATCCAGCACGATTCTAGCGGACGCGGCGCGCTTATTCAAAACCCGATCGAACTTCAGGCCAGTTTTCGGACAACGTCCCCGGAACCTTCTTCGACGGTCTTCCGGCGATACCGCAGGTATCCGAACAAAGTAAAGATTCCCGCAATCGCGGCCAACCCAATCAGGGTATACAAAGCTGGTTTGTAATATTTCGAAAAGAAGCGGACTATGTGATTCCCGTAAATTGCGCCCAGACCCGCAACGATGGTGAAACGTATTCCCCGCCCAAGCGCGAGTGCGCCCAGAAACTGCTTTCGAGAATATTGCAATGCGCCCGCGGCCAATAGGAAGGGAACGATGGGGAAAGGAGGCGGCAAGATGGCGGGAATGGCCACGGCCCAGAATCCCCAGCGCTCAAATCGTTGATAAACCTTCTCCGCTTTTCTTTTTGGCAGCCTTCTTTCAAAAGCTTCCCTGCCACCTTGGCGGGCCAATCCATAGGTGATATAGCCGCCGATCAGGGCCCCCAGAGTCGCCATGGCGGCGTAATACATCCACCACGACGGTTGCCGAGCCGCCAACCAGATGGTTAGCACATCCATACTGCCGGGCAGTGGCACCACCGAATTATCGGCGACTCCCAAAAGGATTAATCCAAGCCCGCCCAAATGGCGCAGCCATCGCCAAACTCGGGTGGCAATGAAAAATAGGAGCAAAGGGGACATTCAGTTCCTTAGAGGCAATCTTTCGACGAATCCGTAGTATGAAAACCGGAAAATCGCTAGGCAATCAGCGATTTTGCCACATTTAGGAAGTTCAAGGGCGGTGCGCCGGGCAGAACGCCGCATTCTTCTTCATAACGATAAAAAAGCTGCACTCCATCCAGGCATGCGGAATCGAGATAATAATGGATATTCTGAGTGAGATAGCTCTTGATATCAGACTCGCTCAAGTCGATGCGGTGCGACCACTCGCTAGCGATCCGCTCCAGATTTTCTGCCTGAACTCCATGATCGCGCGACTCCTGAAATATTGATGCCAGATCGAGCGTCAGAGATGGATCTTTCAAGGCAGCCTGCCGCACTGCCCAAAACGCGAAAACAAATGGCCGGCCAGTGAAACGAATCCACTCTTCGGCCAGATCGTAGGTGAAGTAGCGCGAGCGGTCCACCTTCAATGCGGGATCGCCAATCACCAGCCCGGCATCATGCTGTTCCAACATCCGCTCGACATCCGGAGCCATCGTAGTGAAAGATCTGCGGCCGCCCCACCACTTTGTGAACAGAATCTGCAGCAGCGAGACTGAGGTCAGAGAGGAAGCATCGACAGCTACTGTCTGGATTCTTTCAACCGGAAGCTTGCTGACCAGCAGGATGGAACGCACCGCCTGTTTTGAAGCGATGGCTACTCCCGGCAAAATAAAGAGGTCGGGAATGGCGGCATAGGCTGCAGCGGGAATGATGCCAATGTCCGCCGATCCATCTTGAAGAGCGGCGGCGCACCGCGAAGGTAGTGTGTAGGAGATATCGAAGGCAGAACCGACGCTGGTGTGCTCGAAATCCCACATCAGCGGCGCAGTATTAAGGTACGAGATGGCCGAAACCCGGAGTCGTCGCATGCTGCCTTTGTTTGATTCTAACAAACATGTGTGTCATCCAACCTTGACAGCATTTTTCCGAACTGTCAGAGTCCGCCTGTTAGAACTTTCCGGAGGTTTGCCGTGGCGGGCGCGGTGCTTCCAATTCAGTCGACCGATACCCACGCAGTGGAGTGGCTGGCACTATCGCTCACGGCCGGCCTAGGCACAACCAAGGCGCGCCGTCTGGTAGAACATTTCGGCAGCGTGCAAGAGGTTTTTCGGGCATCTCTGACCGAACTGGAAGCAACTGGTATTCAGACAGTTTCGGCACAATCTCTAGGGACGGGCCGATCGATGGAGCTTGCCCAGGAAGAATTAGCTGGTGCCGTTGCAGCAGGTGTAAGCCTGCTGGTTCCCGACGATCCGGCGTATCCTGCGCAACTGA
>MNGW01000044.1 GCA_001918935.1 Acidobacteriales bacterium 13_1_40CM_3_55_5
TAACATTACCGTCATCAACGATTGCTACAATTCCAATCCGAAAGCCCTCGAAGCCATGGTGGACGCAGTCGCAGTCATGCCTGCATCGCGCCGAATTGTGGTCGCGGGCGAAATGCTGGAGCTGGGGCCAGCCGGTGAAGACCTACATCGCCGCGTGGGCCAGTACATGGGAGAAAAGAAAATTGATTTGCTGCTAGGGGTGCGCGGCCTGGCTCAGGAAATGGTCGAGGGTGCAAGTGCATCTGGAATGCGCGCTGAGTTTGTGGCCACGCCGGAGGAGGCAGGGGACTGGCTAGCGCGCGAAACCCGCGATGGCGATCTCGTTCTGCTGAAGGCCTCGCGTGGTGTGAAGCTGGAACGCGCACTGGAAACTTGGAAATCGCACCGGGCGACGGCGGCCGGTGGACGGAGACGATAACCGAAGTCGGCACGGAGGCGGATTGCTCTATTGGCTGTTGTACGAGAAGCTGTTCCACTATTTCCCCCCATTCCGCATCTTTCGCTACCTGACTTTCCGCACTGCCTTTGCCAGCCTCACTGCTCTGTTCACAGCTCTGATCATCGGACCGCTGGTCATCAATCGCCTGCGCGAGTTTCAGATCGGCCAATACATCCGCGAAGAAGGCCCGAAGGCTCATCAGAAAAAAGCCGGTACGCCTACCATGGGCGGTCTGTTGATTGCAATTTCGATCGTTATCCCCACCTTGTTGTGGGCAGACCTGACCAATCGATTCGTGTGGATTGCGGTCGTGTCCACCTGCGCATTTGCCGCGATCGGATTCGCTGACGACTACACCAAGGTGGTGCACCGGCGCAATTTGGGATTGACCGCGAGGGCTAAGCTCGGTTACCAGGTCGCCACCAGCGGCCTGATTGCTGTATCCCTGATCGCAATGCAAACGGCCGGCCTTTATTCCACCAGGCTGCTTGTGCCTTTCATCAAGCAGTTTCAGCCGGACCTGGTCATTCAGAGTCTGGAACACCATCCCCATCTTTGGTTCCTGGCGTTTCTTCCCTTTGTCGTATTCGTAGTGTTGGTCATTGTGTTTTCCAGCAACGCCGTGAATCTCACGGACGGCCTGGATGGACTGGCCATCGGTTGCACAGTGATTGCGGCTGGGGCGTTGGCGGTGCTGACCTATGTCAGCGGTCACGCTACCTTTGCTACCTACCTGGAATTGGAGCGTATGCCACAGGTGGGAGAGTTGACGATTTTCTGCGGCGCCATGGTCGGGGCGTCGATCGGCTTTCTCTGGTACAACGCACATCCCGCCGAAGTTTTTATGGGCGATGTTGGATCCCTCGCCCTCGGCGGCGCAATTGGCACTGTGGCCGTCATGATCAAACAGGAATTACTGCTGCCCTTTATCGGAGGAATATTTGTCATCGAGGCAGTTTCCGTGATCTTGCAAGTGGCGTCTTTCAAGTTACGCAAGAAACGCATTTTCAAGATGGCGCCGCTGCACCATCATTTTGAGCTGCTGGGCTGGTCGGAATCTAAGATCATCGTGCGCTTCTGGATCGCCTCCCTGGTATTTGCATTATTCGCGCTGACCACACTGAAGCTGAGATGAACTAATTGTTGATTGTTGATTATTGATTGTTGATTATTAAGTGCGAAGAGCTCGGCGTTTCAATCAACAATCAAAAATCAAAAATGGATCTTCATAACAAACGCGTGCTCGTCGTAGGACTCGGCAAGTCAGGAGTTGCGTCCGCCCTCTTTTTGAAAGCGAAGGGAGCGCACGTCACTGTCTCCGACGCGAAATCTGAAGACCAGTTAAGCGAAAGCATTCCCGTCCTGCTGGACGCCGGCATTGCCGTTGAGACCGGAGGGCATGGCGAGCGGACCTTTCACGGGCAAGATCTAATTGTGGTCAGTCCTGGGGTACCTGTAGATGCGCCGCCGTTGATTCAGGCTCGCGCGCTGGGCGAAACCGTTATCGGCGAAATCGAATTGGCTGCCCAGTTCTTTCCTGGCACCATCGTCGCTATCACGGGATCCAATGGCAAGACGACCACAACGACGCTGGCTGGGGAAATTATCGGCGTAGGTGGGTATCCCACGATAGTTGGCGGCAATATCGGAACCCCCGCGATTTCGCTGGTAGAAGGGGCAACACCGGACACCATCGCTGTGCTCGAAGTTTCCAGCTTCCAGCTTGAAACTATACAGACCTTCCGTCCTAAAGTCGCTGTGGTGCTGAACATAACCCCCGATCATCTCGATCGTCATCGCACCTTCGCGGCCTACGTCGATACCAAGGCGCGCATTTTTGAAAATCAACAGGAAAGCGATTTCGCGGTATTGAACGCTGATGATCCAACTTGCGCGGACCTTTCAGACAGAACACAAGCGAGAGTTTTCTGGTTCAGCCGCAAGAAAGGAGTGAATCAAGGGACATGCACGCGAGATGGCGGAATTGTCTTCCGCGATGCCAAGACGCAGAGTGAAATCATGCCGATCTCCGAACTCCCGCTTAAGGGAACACACAATCTCGAAAATGTTCTAGCCGCGATCTGCGTTGGCGCCATCATGGGGTGCAAACCTGACGCGATGCGCCGGGCCGTCCGAGACTTCAAGGCGGTTGAGCACCGGCTGGAATATGTAGCCACCATCCGCGGCGTGGAGTACTACAACGACTCCAAAGCTACGAACGTGGACGCCACCATCAAGGCGCTGGAGTCTTTTCCGGCAAACATCCATATCATTCTTGGAGGCAAGGACAAGGGGAGCGACTACAGCGTGCTCAAAGATATTCTGCGCCAGCGAGCGAAGCGCGTATACACCATCGGGGCGGCGGCGGAAAAGATTGCGTCACAGATCGAGAGTTCGGCGGAAATCGTCCATGCCGAAACGCTGGACGTCGCCGTCAAGCGGATTGCAGCCACAGCCGAAGCGGGAGACGTTGTCCTCCTCGCCCCCGCCTGTGCCAGCTTCGACCAGTTCCAGAATTACGAAGAACGCGGACGCGCATTCAAACAACTGGTCCGGGCCCTTGTAGAAGAGATGAAATTACCTTCGCGCTGACAAAGCCGCCCAAGCCGGAACCAAAGTAGTCAAATGCCTGCCAGTGATTGGCAAAGAAACTTCTCGGCCTCTTTGTTTCTTCGTGTTGAAATGATTCCTCTGCATGGCAAAGCGCGTTAGTGTCGATGGCTGGCTGTTCACGGTCGCTCTGTTATTAGTCTTCATCGGTCTGGTGATGGTATTCAGCGCCTCGGCCGTGATCGCCAAAGAGCGTTACGGATCGGGCTACACATTTCTGTTGCGGCAGCTGGCCTGGTCAGTTGCGGGAGTGGTAGCCATGGCAGTTGCGATGAAGGTTGATTATCGTCGCTACAAGAATCCCGCAGCAGTGTTCTTGCTGCTGGGCACAACCATGGTGATGCTCATCTCGGTGTTTTTCCTGGATCGGACCCACAACACCCATCGCTGGATTCACTGGGGCGGATTTTCTCTTCAGCCATCGGAGTTAGCCAAGCCGGCGCTCATTCTGTTCCTGGCTTATTTCCTTGAGAGCCGCACCAAGTCCATGAACGACTTACGAACTACGCTGCTGCCCGCGGTAATTCCAACTTTGGTTTTTCTTGGATTAATCATCCTTGAGCCTGACTTGGGAACTGCCATCGCTTGTGCCGCAATCACAATCTGCATGCTATTCGTCGGCGGTCTCGATTTGCGCTACCTCGGGTATGCATTTGGCGCATCCTTGTTGCCGCTTTATTTTTTGATCTTCCATGTAGCCTATCGCCGGGACCGTATTCTGGCGTTCCTCGATCCCTATTCCGATCCGCAAGGCCGTGGTTTCCACATTATTCAGTCGCTGATCGCGGTGAGTACAGGAGGGATCACCGGACTTGGCCTCATGGAAGGGAAACAGAAACTTTTTTATCTTCCCGAGCCGCACACCGATTTCATCTTTGCGGTAACCGCCGAGGAGTTAGGACTGGTCGGCTCACTGTTGATAGTGGTGCTGTTCGCCATATTCCTCTGGCGTGGTATTCGTACGGCCCTGCGGACTCAGGATATGTTTGGTCGCTTCCTGGTGGTCGGGATTACCAGCATGGTGGTGGTGCAAGCCTTTATTAACATCAGCGTGGTTCTGGGATTGATGCCCACCAAAGGCATTCCCCTACCCTTCATTTCTTATGGAGGCTCATCCTTGTTTGTCACGCTGGCCTGCGTAGGTGTGCTGCTGAACATCAGCAAGCAAGCAGACTGACGGACGCAGCAAGGCTAAACGTAGAACAGCCGACTCGGCTGTTCAGCGAGCGCAGCCCGCTAACTCTCGGGAGGCGCGCCCCCGCACTTCCGCATTAGTTTATATTCCTTCCATGCGGGCCATCTTGGCAGGAGGCGGAACTGGCGGACACGTCATCCCGGCCCTAGCCATCGCACAAGAACTTCAAAAGCAATACCAAGCTGAAGTCCTATTTATCGGCACCTCGAGAGGTATTGAGAACCGCCTTGTACCCGCCGCCGGCTTCCCGCTGCGACTGATTGAAGTCGGCGCGCTGAAAAACGTAACTCTGACGAAACGCATAAAAACTATTTTCGATTTGCCACGATCAGTGTGGGAATCGCGACGAATCCTTTCTGACTTTCGTCCCGACGTAGTGATCGGCGTCGGCGGATACGCTTCCGGCCCCGCCATGCTCGCCGCCACCCGCATGCGCATCCCGACTCTGGCATTTGAACCCAACGTAGTGCCGGGCCTTGCCAATCGCCTGATCGGTCCCTGGGTTTCCGGAGCGGCCGTGCACTTCGAGGAGACGAAAGAGCGATTCCGGCGTTCCGTGGTTACTGGTGTGCCAGTCCGGCAAGCCTTTTTTGAAATCGCCTCAATTACAGGAAACTCAAAGCCGACACTGCTCGTATTTGGTGGAAGCCAGGGCGCACATGCCATCAATCAAGCAATCATTCAATGTTTGCCTGAGTTGCTGAAACAAGTGCCGGACATCCACATCATTCATCAGACCGGCGAGCGCGACTATAATGACGCGCAAGCCGCGTACCAGCGCACATCCGCGTCGGCCGAAGTACATCCGTTCATCAACGACATGCCAGCTTTCTTTGCGCGCGCAGATTTGCTGGTGTGCCGTTCGGGCGCCAGCACGGTGGCAGAAATAACCGCGGCAGGGAAGCCAGCTATCTTTGTTCCCTTTCCGCGCGCCGCGGATGATCATCAGCGGGTCAATGCCCAGGCACTGGAGCGGGCCGGGGCGGCAATTTTGCTGGAAGAAACCAAGCTCGATATGGTGTGGCTGGTCGAAACCGTGAGTTCGTTGCTCAAAGATCCCGGACGTCTGCGGAGAATGGGTGATGCCGCGCGGAAGCTATCGCATCCCAACGCTGCAAGAGATATCGCGGAACTGGCGGCACGGTTGGCAGGAATAGAAGAGACCAACCAAGTGGCCGATCCGCAACCTGGACCTTAATTCATGTTTGCCAAAATACAACGCATACATTTCGTAGGTATCGGCGGCATCGGCATGAGCGGCATCGCCGAAGTGCTGCTCAATCTGGGATACAAGATTTCCGGCTCCGACCTGAAGAGTTCGGTAATCACACAACGACTGGCCACTTTGGGAGCGACCATTTTTGAAGGTCATCAGCCGCAAAATGTCGCCGGCGCCGAAGTCGTGGTAGCCAGTTCCGCCGTGCCACCCGATAATCTGGAGATCGCGGAAGCGCGTGCTCTTCACATTCCCGTAATCAAGCGCGCCGAGATGCTGGCCGAACTGATGCGCCTGAAGTACGGCATCGCCATCGCCGGTATGCATGGCAAGACGACAACCACCTCCATGGTAGCGGCCGTGCTGGCGGCTGGCGGACTTGACCCCACTGTGGTGGTTGGCGGTCGAGTGGACGCCATGGGCTCGAATGCGCGCCTGGGTAAGTCACAGTATCTTGTCGCTGAGGCCGATGAAAGCGATCGGTCATTCTTAAAGCTTTCCCCAATCCTGGCCGTGGTCACCAACATCGACCGCGAGCACATGGACTGCTATCGCAGCATGAAGGATGTGAAACGGGCTTTCCTCGACTTCATGGATCGTTTACCGTTCTATGGCATGGTGGTGGCTTGCAATGACGATCCACTCCTGCGCCGTCTTTTTCCTCAAATTCAGCGAAGGTTGGTGACCTACGGCACGCGTCGCGGTTCGGACTTTCAAGTCACACTAGGTAAGTCTAACCCTAAGCCAGAGAAATCTTGCGTCAGCCATTTTCACGTAACCTACCGGGGAGAGACTCTGGGGACCTTCGAGCTTCATGTGCCCGGTGTACACAACATCCTGAATGCGACTGCCGCAATTGCGGTGGGAGTTGGTCTTGACGTCCCCGTGGAGCAGATTCATTCCGCTCTTGCAGGCTTCGCAGGTGTGGACCGACGTTTTCAGCTACGCGGAACCGCGGCGGGGGTGAGTGTGATCGATGATTATGGTCATCATCCCACCGAGATTCGCGCCACGCTCGCGGCTGCGCGCGAGTGCGGATACCGCAAGGTGCACGTCGTTTTTCAGCCGCATCGTTACACCCGCACTCAATCCCTGATGGACGAGTTCGCCACCGCCTTTGAAGACGCCGATTCGCTCTTCGTCCTCGACATTTATCCCGCAGGCGAGCAACCAATTCCCGAAATCACCGGAGCGGCGTTGGCTCGCCGAATTGCTGAAAACAGAACTCTCCCGGTAAAGTATGTCAGCTCCTTTGAAAATGCCGCCACGACCGTGATAGCAGACGCGCAGGAAGGCGACATGATCCTGACTCTTGGTGCGGGCAGCGTGTCTCAGCTTGGCCCAATGATTATCGAAAGGCTGCAACTAAGGGGTGCGGAGTCCCCAACTCCTATCGCCATTTCCCAATGAGAACCAATCCCGTCGGGAACTAACCCCTGATCCGGTTCGTATTAAGCTCTAAATGAATGTTGGATGACGAATCTAGCGATGATCCGTCTAATTGGCGAAAGGCAATGGAGTGGATTATGGCTTCCGAAAAAGCACGATATTGGATGGCGGTGGGTGTAGCTGCACTTGTTCTGAGTAATTCCTTTGTGGGTGGGCCGAGCGATTGGGCCCTCCGGCTTGCCGATCGCTCCACGGCCACGGCACAGCGAATTTCAAGTCAAGCCATGCGTTATGCGGTAGTCGCACAGGTGATCTTCGGACGAAGCGAACGTGGTTTTGTCGAAGCTCAAAACGCCACAGCTCATGCCCAGACTCGCCTTGCCTTCGTGCAAACAGCGATGGCCCACCGCGAAGCTGCGCTAGCCCAGATTCAAACTGAAAGAGTACGCGTGCTGGCAAACCATCCGGTCGTCTGTCCGCGACAGAATTTCGTGATCAACGTACCCGAGATTACTGAAGTCGCTGACGGGGGAACCATCTAATCGCAGGGCTATCGCTACACCAGCGTCGAGCAAATTGCCCTTCTGTGCAAAACGCCTTAAATTTTCTCTATCTCAATTCGCGAAAAGCAGTTATAGTGAACCCGCTGGCGATTCACTGACGACAACTGACCTGATTGATGGCGAGGAAAAACGCTCCCACCATCTCGCAGGAGGAGTTGTACCCGCCCTCTGACGAGCTTACGCGTCAGGATTTAGACGACGCGCGACTGCTCGACTTGGACGCGGAACAGGAATCTCCATTCCTGCGCGGACAGAAGCGCGTCTCCGTCCGCCGCGGTTGCCTCCCGAAGAAAACAGTTACCCGCCTCACTGGGACACTGATCGTATTGGTTGTCATGTTCCTCGGTAGCGTCGCGGTCGCCGCCGTCTACCACTATGGCGAACGTTCCTGGCGATTTCGTGTGGATTCCAGTGATCACATCGAGATCACCGGTCTGGAAAACGTCACCCGCTCGCAAGTCATGGAAGTCATCGGAGGCGACATCGGCCGCAACATTTTCTTCGTGCCCATGGCGCAGCGGAAAAAACAGTTGGAGCAAATACCGTGGGTGGAATCAGCCAGCGTAATGAGATTTGTTCCCAATCGGTTGAAGATCGAGATTCACGAACGCACTCCCGTGGCCTTCGCCCGTGTCGGTTCCAGGGTTCTTCTCGTCGACGGCCAGGGCACTCTCATGGAATTGCCCAACCAGAAGAAGTATTCGTTTCCGGTAATTCTGGGAATGAACTCAGGCGAGCCACTTTCGACCCGCATCCCGCGGATGAGGATTTATCAAAGCGTGCTTAGTCAACTCGACTCTGGCGGAGCACATTATTCGCGGGACCTAAGTGAAGTCGACCTATCAGACCCCGACGATGTGAAAGTTCTGACCAATAATCCTGAGGGCGAGGTCCTCGTCCATCTGGGATCTTCCAACTACCTCGATCGTTACAAAGTTTACGTCGGACATGTCCGGGAGTGGCGTCAACAATTCGACAAGGTGGAGTCGGTGGATCTGCGTTATGACCGTCAGATCATCGTCAACCCAGATTTGAATGGCGCAATCAAGCAATCACCGCTTTCACGATCCGCGGCGAAAGCCGCCATGGCGGCCGGAGTGAAGCCGGCGGCGTTAACCACGCGCCTTACCACGAACTCCAAGGCCGTTGCGCCACGGCCGGTAGCCACGCCCGAAAAGAAGAGAAAGGTCAAGGCCTGGCATAGAAAGACGGCGCGCAAGAAAACGTGGGCGTCAAAAACATGGACGCCAAAAAAATCTTGGAAACCGGCGACTGAAGCAGCAAGAACGGGGACGAAACCAAGTCCAGCAATTGCGAAAGAACAGGAACATCAGTAGCTATGGCGAACCAGTACGAGCATCTACTAACGGCAATCGATGTTGGAAGCGCCAAGACCTGCGTTTTGGTGGCCGAGATCACCGATGCCGGCCTGCGCTATCGCGGACATGGAGTGGCAGAGTCGCGTGGCTCGCGCAAGGGCATCATCGTCGATCTGGACAAGGCGGTAGCTTCGATTCAACGTGCCGTCGAAGAGGCTGAAGACGCGGCCGGCGCTCCCATTGAACACGCGTTGTTGGGAGTCGCAGGGTCGCATGTACGCGGCGTGAATAGCCACGGCGGCGTGAGCTTTGGAACCCGTCCGCGCGAGATTACCCGCGACGAAATTCGTCAGGCCGTGGATAAAGCCCGGGCGATCGCTCTCCCCGCCGACCGGGAAATTCTGCACTTGCTGCCGCAAGAATTCATTCTGGATGATCAGGCCGGTGTCCACGATCCGCTGGGCATGATGGCGACTCGCCTGGAAGTGCGTGTGCACATGGTGACCACGGTTGCAAACGCCACGCAAAATATGGTCACCGCCGTGAATCGTGCGGGCGTACACGTCGACGACACGGTTTTTGAGCCGCTGGCTTGTGCCGATTCTGTGCTCCGTGCCGACGAACGTGAGTTGGGGGTATGTCTCGCTGATCTGGGTGCCGGATCGACCGGCATCATCGTCTTCCAGGACGGCGCAGTCGCTCACACCGGCGCCATCCCCGTGGGCGGCGATCATTTCACCAGTGACATCTCGGTTGGCCTCTGTACTCCTCTTGCTGAGGCGGAAAAAATCAAAAAAGTTTACGGCAATACCATCGTGACCCTCATTCCCGAAGCAAATGAAGTTGAGATTCCGTCGGTCGGTGATCGTCCTTCGCGCCTCATTTCGCAACGTATGGTGGGAGAAATTCTGGAGCCACGCGCCCGCGAGTTATTCGAGATGCTACGCGACAACCTGCGCCACTCGGGAACACTCGACCTCTGCGCCGGAGGAGTGGTGCTCAGCGGAGGCGCCTCGCGTCTACCCGGCATCGAGGACGTCGCGGAATCCGTATTGCGCCGCCCCGTGCGCCTGTCGTGGCCGACGCCCCTGGCCAAAATGCCGTCCACATTGGCCGAACCGGAATACGCAACGGCGCTCGGGATGGTTTTCTACGGACATCGCGCCCGGCTCGCGCGCGGCAGCCATGACGGTCGTTGGAGTTCACGGCTGGCCGCACTTTTTGTAAAGAAAGGTGCTTAGTGATGGAGTGGTTAGGTAAGGGGCAACAAACTTGAATGGATAAGGGCACAGGAGATTTGGATAGGTAAGGGACAAGAGCTTTGAAAGGGTACGGCTTCAGCCGTACCGACGAGTTCCGAAAGAAAAGGGGCTTTAGCCCCGCAGCTACAAAACGTAAGCAAATTCACTTCAGGTGGAGTAAATGAAAAAAGAAACCGACATTCGCATCAGCTTCAACGAAGAGGCCCGCAACGACGCCAAGATCAAGGTCATCGGTGTGGGTGGAGGCGGCGGAAACGCCGTGAACCGCATGATCGATGCCGGCATGGAAGGCATCGAGTTCGTAGTCGCGAACACCGATCTGCAGGCATTGCGGATGTCGCGTGCCGCCATGAAAATCCAACTGGGCGTCAAGCTCACCAACGGTTTGGGCGCTGGCGCCAACCCTGAAGTCGGACGCAAAGCGGCGCTCGAGGACTCCGACAAAATCATCGAGGCGCTGGAAGGCGCCGATATGGTCTTTGTCACTGCCGGCCTGGGTGGCGGCACCGGCACCGGCGCAGCTCCCATCATTGCTTCATTGGCCAGCGAAATGGGCGCACTTACAGTGGCGGTTGTCACCAAGCCATTCGCTTTCGAAGGCAAACGCCGCATGCAGCAGGCGGAACGCGGCATATCCGAGTTGATGGATTCGGTGGACACCACCATCGTCATCCCCAACGAAAAGTTGCTCGGTGTTGCGCAGGACGCCGGCTTCTTCGAATCTTTCCGGGTGGCGGACGACATCCTGCGCCAAGGCGTGCAGGGTATTTCCGACATCATCACCATTCCCGGAATCATCAACCGCGACTTCGCCGACGTGAAGGCGATCATGCAGGGCATGGGCTACGCCGTCATGGGCACAGCCAGCGCCAACGGAACTCGGCGCGCGACCGAAGCAGCTCAAAAGGCCATCGCTTCACCGCTCCTCGAGGCCGGAGCAATCGATGGTGCTCGCGGCATCCTTATCAACATCACCGGTTCCACTTCGCTGAAGCTCGCGGAAGTGCAGGAAGCCTGCACGATTATTCAAAGCGCCGCACACGAAGATGCCAATATCATCTTCGGCGCCGTGTTGGATGAGAAAACAAAAGATGCCGTGAAAATCACGGTCATCGCGACTGGCTTCAAAGATTCGGATATTCGGCGACGTCAGCAGGAATCGCGCACCACGTTTTCAGCTTCGCGCGATTTTTTCGACCCTGAGTCTGACTCCGAACCACCACCTCCACCCATGGTAATGGAACAAAAACCGGCGCCGCAGGCATCATCGACGGGTTCAGCAGAGGTGGTCTCACTCGACACCATGCGCAGCGCCATGATCGCCAACTTCGAGCAGGAGGATCTCGACGTACCCGCATTTCTCCGCAAACGCGGGGAGGCAATTTAAGCGACTCCATCAGGGCGCCGGATTATGTTCCCTCCCGCGCCCCATTTCTTCAATTCGCCTGTCCATCTGGTTCAGCAGGATCTGCCACATTTCAATCTCCAGCTCGAACTGATGTTTGAGTGGATCGGTCGTGTTAGTCACGAATGCAAGATTGGTTTGCATTTGGTTCAGGATCACGTGCATTTTCTTCGAATCCGCCCGCATGGCTTCCAATTGATCGGAATCCTGGCTATGAGCCGCTTGCGAATTTGAATCTGCGGCGGACTTGCCAGTGTTGGGCGATTGTGCTGCTGGGAGGGAAATGGGGAAGGCCGTGATTACAGCCATCAACGCCACTAGAGCTAACTTGCGGATGGGTTGGCTGGGTTCTTTCATGTGCATACCTCCTGCCGACTGGGTAACCATATAGGATGCGGACGATTACTCACGGGATCTTTGCCGCCGTAGCAGAGCACGCTGTCTTTTTGCGTTCTGCTCTCGTCTAATACCGGGCAACGATTTCGATCACCTTGCACTAAACTGAAGCAGAAATAAATGGGGGGCCAGAAGATGAAACGATCTCTGATGTCAGCAATGACACTTGTTATGTGTTTGGGATTGACGCCAGCGGCGATGACCGATGAGGCATCTTCCACCATGCCCCAGTACTCTGCCGACAATAAACTCCTTCGCCCCGACGGATATCGCGAGTGGGTTTTCCTTTCTTCCGGTCTGGGCATGAATTACAGCCCGTCGCCTGGCGATCATGAGATGTTCACCAACGTCTTCGTGCCGCAATGGGCTTACCAGTCATTTCTCAAGTCCGGGAAATGGCCCGACAAAACCATGTTCATCGTCGAAGAAAGAGGATCGCAGAGCAAAGGTTCGATCAATAAGACCGGCCACTTTCAAACCGATTTCATGGGCATGGGTGTCGAAGTGAAGGATGAGACCCGATTCCCCGAAAAGTGGGCATATTTCAATTTCGGCGAAGACAGCAAATCTGCCAGCGTCAATCCCAAACAGGCGTGCTGGCAGTGTCACGAGGACCACGCCGCGGTCGAACACAGTTTCGTCCAGTTTTATCCAACGTTAAAGCCGGTGGCCAAGAAGCTCGGAACTTACAAGCAAGCGGCGGAGAATGTTGAGGCCAATGGCAAGTGAGCGGCCCACATAACCTAACTCACGGCCTTGTTCTCGAACTGCCGTAGCCCGACAACCAGCAGCAGAACGTCAAAGAAAAGCAGCGCGATGAGCACAGCGGTTATTGATAGATGCGGGAACTGCGGAACCAAAGTGGCGCGCAATCCCTCACTCGCATACACCAGCGGGTTGATGAGCACAGCTTTTTGCAGGATAGGGAAAGTCTTAAGAGCGCTCCATGGATAGTAAGCGCAACCAAAGAAGATCATCGGGGTAATCACCATGCCGAACATCAGCCCAATATGCTGTTGATTGATGCTGCACCCCAAGGCCAGCCCTCCACATGCGGAGAAGATTGCTACCAGCACAATGATGACAGCGAAAGTCAGCGGTGCTGCAATACTGATCTCAACTCCGGGTCGAAGCACGAGCCACGCTAGCGGGATCACAATCAGCCCGGCGACTATCGCTTGCAGCATTCCGGCGATGACTTTCTCGATCGCAATCCAGCCAACGCCGATCGGGGCGAGCAGACGGTCTTCGATCTCGCGGGTCCACTGAAACTCGGCAATGAGTGGCATGGCAACGGCCCAAATTCCTGTGAAGACCATGCTGATCGCGATAATGCCAGGGAGCAGAAGGCTTTTGTACGCAGGCGGCATATAACCGCTCCCGACCATCACCCGGCCGAAAATGAAAACAAAGAGCAATGGCTGCAGGAAAGTCT
>MNGW01000109.1 GCA_001918935.1 Acidobacteriales bacterium 13_1_40CM_3_55_5
CATCATCGATGGCCGGATCGCGGATATCGCGGAAACCGGATTTCTGGACGGCACCATTGTGACTCCCCAGTTTGTCCTTCGCGAATTGCAACTGGTGGCAGATTCCGCTGATTCGCTCAAGCGCAATCGCGGACGTCGCGGCCTCGATATTCTGCAACGCCTGCAAAAGGTGGCTTCGTTGCAGATTCAGATCGTTGAAGATGACTTTCCCGCGGTCCGCGAGGTGGATCTCAAATTAATTGAGTTAGCCAAGCTGTACGAGGGCAAGATCATCACCAATGACTTCAATTTGAACAAAGTCGCGCAACTTCAGGGCGTCGAAGTCTTGAACATCAACGAACTGGCCAATTCCTTGAAGCCGATCGTGCTTCCCGGCGAGACCATGCGAGTCTTCATCCTGAAGGAAGGGAAGGAATATAACCAGGGAGTCGCCTATCTCGACGATGGCACCATGGTAGTCGTAGACAACGCGCGCAAGATGATTGGCAAAACTGTCGATATCTCGGTGACCTCGGTGCTTCAAACCACTGCGGGTAAGATGATTTTCGGCAAGTGGGACGAACGAGCCATTCCTCGGAATGATTCGCGTCCTGCGATTAGTTCAGTCGGGGTAGCGCCAACTCCTGAGATCAAGAAAACCCAGCCCGTCATGGCTGAGCGCCCGTTGGAGTGAGAGGACATTTGAACGGTAAGAGTGGCTAGTGACTAGTGGTTAGTGATTCTGACTAGCAACTAACCACTAGCCACTGTTTTACTGGGCGTTCCCGGATGAGACTGAAGCCACTTTGATGGTACTTCCGTCGAGAGTTCCTTCCACCGCCGCCCTCTCGCCGGCCACTCGATCGAGCAGGTCCTCCTTCCCCTCTAACGTATAGACTTTGTCCCCGTCCACTAGCGTGTACTTGGCCCCGCCGCGCACACACGCTCTCGTGCATTCCGCTGGGCTCTTTCGGGAGCTCTTGGCATGCTTGGCCGCGCACTTCGAGTCCGTAATCATGCCGGAAATCCTTCGCGTCGCCGGGGCTGGTGGATTCGCATCGGCCGGAGGGTTGGCAGTCGCTTGCAAGGAATGCGCGACCGCGTATGCTACGGTGGCACTGGCGAAGAGAAGGGCGAGCCCTAGAGCGGCGACCAGGGCGGTAGTTGCACAAAATGTTATAAGAGCAAACCAGGAACGATTCTGCTGCACAGAGCCTCCAACACTGTCCCAACCGGATTCCGCGACGAGGGTCATCGCAGAACCGTGGATGGGTCTGTAAACTGTCTTCGCAAACGAGTTGCCAATGTGATCGTCTCTGGGGAAGGCTCGTAAATTCCTGATTCATGCTGACTTGCGTGAACTGAGCGGTGCCACTGGATTGTAAGTGGATTGGTGACGGTCAAGAAATTCACGAAGCGAGCAAAATGGCGGTACCGCAAATACCTTAGAAGTGGTGGAGGGGCTATGAAACGTGTCACGGGAATAGGCGGCATCTTCTTCAAGTCGGACAGCCCCGATCAGCTCTATCAATGGTACGAAAAGCATTTGGGGATTACACGTGCCCCCGATGGTTCAGGGGCAGTTTTTGAGTGGCGGGACGCTCAGCAGAGCGACAAGACAGGCATGACTGTCTGGTCTATTTTCCCAGCTGACACCAAGTACCTCGGTTCCAGCCCCTCTCCTTTCATGATCAATTACATCGTAGATGACCTGGACGTCTTATTGAAGATGCTGCAAGAAGAAGGAGTGGAGATTGATCCCCATCGCGAAGACTATGAATACGGTCGTTTCGCTTGGATCACCGACCCGGAGGGAAGGCGGATTGAGCTGTGGGAGGCTCCCAAGACGTAAGAGGCCTCTTCGACGTCTCGTTTTGGGTATTTGAACTGGCTTCCCACCCTCACTATACTTATCGCCCCCTATGAAGGTGGTTGTGATTATTCCCGCGGCCGGACTGGGGACGCGCATGGCGTCTCCACCCAGCGGAAAAGGGAAGAAGGCGGGTCCTTCCAAACAATTTACTGAGCTGGGTGGAACGCCTGTCCTAATTCATACTTTGGGTAAGTTCGCGGCCAGCCAGGAAGTTTCTGAGATCTATGTTGCGCTCCGGGAAACCGAGATTGGTAGTTTTCGCAAACGGCTGGAAAAGGAAGCTCCGGACATTCTTCAGAAAGAAGTGACTTTTGTGGAGGGCGGCGAACATCGCCAGCAGTCGGTCGCCAACGCATTGGCCGGGGTTTCAGCTTCGCCGGACGACATCATTTTGGTGCACGATGCCGTCCGTCCCTTTGTAACTCAGGAAATCATCCATAGCGTCATTGCGGCCGCACAGAAATATGGCGCCGCCATCGCCGGACTTCCGGCCGTAGATACGGTCAAGCAGGTGGAGCGTACCGCCGAGGGTGCGGTGATAATCGCGACGCTGCCCCGGGAACGCGTGGTGATGGCACAGACGCCGCAAGGTTTCCGCTATAGCGTGCTGAAGAAAGCCTTCGACGAAGCCACCGCCGATGGCTTCAGTGGGACGGATGAAGCTTCATTAGTAGAGCGTTCGGGACACCAGGTGGCAGTCGTAATGGGCTCCCCGCGCAATGTCAAGATCACGACCCCTGCGGACCTGGAGTTGGCCGAGTATTATCTAAAAACCGAGCCCGCAGACGGATGCAGATGACTTCAGCCCGAAAGCCAAAATCGGAAGCGGCAAAATTGCAATTCCGCATCGGCTACGGATGGGACTCGCATGAGTTCCAACGCGGCATTCCACTCAAAATTGGCGGAGTGACGTTGCCGCACCCGAAGGGTTTGGGTGGTCATTCCGACGGCGATGTGTTGTTGCATGCTCTGACCGACGCGCTCCTGGGAGCCGTAGCCGCTCCCGATATAGGATCGCTTTTCTCCCCCTCGAATCCCAAATGGAAGGGAGCGGACTCGGCAGTTTTTCTGAGGGAAGCGCTGGACCGTATACGCAGCGCGGGTTACATCGTAGCCAACGTGGATTCCACGCTGATCCTTGCCGCGCCAAAAATCGGCCAACACGCCGCTGCCATTCGCGCCCACATAGCAGACTTGCTTAGCCTTCCAATCGATGCGGTCGGAGTGAAAGCCAAAACGCCGGAAGGAATGGGCACAGAGAATGCCGCGATCGCCCATGTAGTGGTGTTGCTAGAAAAGAAAAGTGCAGCACGGTCGAAGCCACAAAAGGAAGAAAGGTAATCTGGTTGGAAGTTCAATCGTCAATCGAAAATCAACAATCGTCAATCCCCTACACTGACTCGAATTCGCCCTTCAGTTTCCCGTGGCGTGCTTGCGCCGCATCCACCAGCGCCTGGAAGATGGCACGTGAAGGTTCGTCATTTTCCACGGACCGCTCCGGATGCCACTGTACTGCCAGCACAAAGTGATCCGGCGACGTGCCTTCCAGCGCTTCGATGATTCCATCCTGCGGGCATCGGGCGACCACTCGTAAGCCATCACCAACAACATCAGCGGCCTGATGATGACTTGAATTGACCGGAATCTCGAGTCCCGCAGGCGTGGCCTTAACGATCCCAGCCAGCCTTGATCCCGCATCCACTTCAACCGTGTGTGCCACGGGCACTTTGCGTCCGGCTTCGTGATTGATATATCTGCAACCCGTAGCATATCCCCAAGATTGGCTTCCGCATGTTGTAAGCATCCTGCAGCAGCAACTCGTCCACGGTGTCGCGGCGGGCATCGGCGGAGGCGGTTTTCTCGTTGCGGGGCGCGTTGTATTTCGCTGGGTCCACATCGGCCTTGCTTCCCGGCAGCAGCACTGCATCGCAGCGCTCGATCAGGTTCATCACTGCGGCCGGAGACTGGTCGAGCGGAATACGAACCGGCGTTCCTCTCGCGATCTCGACTGCGCGCTCATATTGCGGCAACGATCGCTCGGCATATTCGGGGTCACCCGAATGAGGTACCGGTATAGCGATGCGCGGTGGCATAACTCCATTGTATCTCGCGCGATTTTCAGCTCATGCGCTCGATCTTGGCTAACGCCTTCGACTGGCGATAATGCCGAATTTCGAGCGCAATGGACAAGACCATCACGATGGCGCCGACGATCGCAGTGATGGGCGCTGCGATGTATTGGTAGGCCAATCTCAAATCAGCCGGAACCCCGCGCACGTGCGCAGCAATTACGATTCCCAGGATCCCCAGCAGCAAGCTCACAGCAAATGCGAGAAGACTCATTAGAACAGTAGCCAGAAGAACGCGTATCGGGATCAAAAACAGGCAAGGCTCACGAGCAGCCGTTTTGGGCGGGAACACACCACTAACCTACACGATTAGCGGATTCCTGGCAGGGGTGAGCGGGACGGTGCGCTAGAATACAAACCATGTCGCAGGCTGCTCCAGCCATCACGCGTCCGCCGGCGGAGGTCGTCCGCGTGACGCCTGTTTCGCAGGCCCCCAACGGCATCTGCTATGCCGTGTCGGGAGAGATGACGGTAACCGAAACCGATTTGCAGCGGATGGTGGCAGCCGTGCCGACTTCCGCCGCGGCCGCGCTGCAACGCAAGGCGTACTACTTTGTCCCGCTGACCGTGAACCAGGGGGACGAAACCGTGATCGCCGACCGTTACGATGTCGCGCTTAGCGACAACGCCGTCTGTCACCGCAATTTCGATTTGGGCGACTCACAATGCGTTTTCATCTCCACGCGCTTGATGGACGACAAGTTTTCCGTGGCTTTCGAGTTCTATATTAATGTCGGCCACGCGGTTGTCGAACGTGCCGGCGTATCCCAGGCTTTCGCCGACCTTGCTTGGAAACAGGTGGCAGCAGGAGTGCGTGGCGAAACCTCTCTGGACGCCTGGGACGCTCGCAAACTGGCCACCGGCTCCAGCCCGGACGCGGAAAAATATAAGAATGAATATTTTGCCGCGAGCTTTGCCGACGCTATCTCCATTTACCTGCTCTCGTTGTTCCTCGACGTCGATTACCACGATTTGCGGGAACGCGATTATCCGCTGCTGGCGCCTACGCCCATGGCTGAGCGCCTTCGCAAGGTCGCGGAGCTGTTTCCACCTAATCCAGGATTTGAATTCGCGATTTATAACAAGCGACGGAGTTAGGTTAGATAGAATCTCAGCGCGATCAGCGCAGATTGATCTCCGAAAGGAGCGGGCTGGTCTTGCTCTTCGACGATTAGTACAGATCGAGATGGATTTCTCGGCCACTAGTGCACGATTACCTTGCGATCTTTCCAACCTCGGACCGAATTCCACGCCTGATCCTCCCCCGAGGCTGGCAGATGACAAAAACCCGAGTAGTATGCGCCGTCGACTGAGTAGGAAAATGCCAACTCGCCGATCCAGTGAGCGGTCCTGCCGTCGCCGATCATTTTGGGTTCAGCGTGTTCGACGGTTCCGTAGACGTACGGCCAATTCCTTGCTCGGTTTTGCGCTCTTCGACTAATCCACGTCCCGACCATACGAAGGATCCCAGCGACGGCAAGTACCGCGCCGAATTCCAGGATGTATCGCCAAAGAGGCCAGAACAGGTCCATGCTTGTCACGCTCAACGCAATGCATTTAACAAGCGGCAATCGAAAATTCGCAATCGAAAACTTTACGATTGACGCTCCATGGCTACTACTGCCCGATCTTTCGCAAAGATCGAGGGCGAATCCTTAGCTTATGCCGGAATGCTGCCACTCTTTGCCATGCGGACGATTTGATCGGCAGCCCGGTAAGCCAACGCCTGGATAGTGCAGGTAGGCTGATTTCGTCCACTGGTTACAAAGCTGCTCCCGTCCACCATGAAAAGGTTGGGAACATCGTGGGCGCGGTGGTATTTATCAACCACCGAACTTTTAGGGTCATTCCCCATGCGGCAGGTTCCCATCAGGTGTACGGTAGCGGCCGCATCTTCGACGGGGAATGCCCATTTCTTGAGGGCACCTGCGGCGTCGAGCAATTCCAGCGATCGGTCATTGAAGAAATTCATCGTCTTGAAATCATCAGCATGACTCTTGTAGGTCACGCGCAACGCGGGCAGTCCCCAAGCATCTTTAGTGTCCGGATCGAGAGTGATGTTGTTGGATTCGAGCGGTAGACAAGTGGTATGGCTGAAAACGGTCACCGTGCGGTTAAAATTTTCCTTGAGCGCTTTCTTAAAGCCTGCGCCCCATCGCGGCACGTCGGGCGATAACCCGGTCAGCGCGAAGCCGATGGGATAGAACTCGAAGCGGGCATCGATGCCGCCGCCACCGTAAAAGCCACGCTTTGGGTCGGAATCATAGAAATCCTGCACCACGCGGGTCACGCGTACGCTCTTGAAGTCATTGAGGGGGTACTCGAAGGTTCCAAGTGTGAGGCTGCCGCTATCCAGCATAAAAAACTTGCCGACCAGTCCGCTGGAATTTGCCAGGCCCTGGGGGAACAGATTCGACTTGGACATCAGCAGCAGCCGTGGCGTCTCTGCCCCGTTGGCGCAAACAACCACCGCCTTTGCCTTCTGAAAATGTTCCTGCTTTTGCGGGTCGAAGTAGAGCACCCCGTCCACGCGGCCCCGTGTGTCGGTGGAGATTTTGCGGACATAAGAATTCGGCCGGATTTCACAGCGGCCAGTCTTTTCGGCAATGGGGATCACAGACGCCAGCGTGCTTGATTTGGCGCCCCATTCACAGCCAAAGAATTCACAGAAACCGCAGTGGGCACACGCCGAACGTCCGCGGTAAGGCTGGGACAATATCGCAGTCGGCGCCGGATAGGCATGCCATCCAAGTTTGCGTGCCCCGCGCTCCAGCAGGACGCCGGAAGACTTAATGGGCAGCGGTGGTAACGGATAGGGTTTCGAGCGCGGAGGGTCGAACGGATTAGCTCCCGCCAGACCCGAGATTCCTAGTTCCCACTCCGCCTTAGTGTAGTAGGGCTCGAGGTCATCGTAGGTGATCGGCCAATCGGCCAACCCCGTGCCTTCCACCGCTCCCCAACGGCTGCGCTCCAAAAAATCAACCTCATGAAACCGCCAGTAGTTGCCCGTGAAATGTACCGTGCCGCCACCCACACAACGGCCATACTGTGCGAAGGAAGTGAGCACCGCTTTATCGGGGGCCGTTTTGCGGAAAGTGTTGGGTTGGAGCGTGTGATCGTTGGTGAGTACCTCCTGTCCGATGAAGGGCGGATCGAAAACATCCTTAAATTTCAACTCATCGTGGATAAAGTCTCCTTCGTGGAGATAAGGTCCCTGCTCGAGGACCACAACCTGGAACCCGGCGGTGGATAGCTCTTTGGCTACAACCCCTCCGGCGCCACCTGCGCCCACGATTACAAAATCTACCGCCGTTTTGTCTTCGAATTTAGTCATCTCGCAGCGATTTCACCGTCGCTTGTTGTATTCGGTGTCGTAGTACCCAAAAGGCGGAGCGTAGGTCATCTTGTCCTCGAACCCGATCAGCTTCCATCCCGCCTGGTTGTGGTTGCCGCCGTAATCCGGGTGGGACAGATATCCCATGATGGTGTGCAGGCGGACAAGTTCAAAGAACCCGCTGTGCTCGATGCCGGTCAGCAGTTGAATCTGTTGCGCGGAACTTCGAGATGAAAATCCGTCCGCAACGGGAAAGAGCTCCAGCGTTTTCTGTTGCAGGTCCTCAAGACCTTGCGTATATGCAAGCTGTTTGTCGACGTCAAATGTCATCAGTGCACGATCGATGAAGTAAATGACACGGGCCTCGCGCGCCCCGGGTGCATCATCGCTCGGGATAATCTGCGCGGCAACGGCTTCAATCTCGAGGGCGTCCTGAGGAGCGAAAAATTCAAACGACGCAGATTGGCCCGATTTGCCTGAGCGTTGGGCGTGCTGTTGCGCCGCCACTATGGCGGGCCACCGCAACGCGAGCCAGGCCGAACTCAGCCCCAAGGCCGAGCTCAGAAGAAATCGTCGCCGGGTATTGTCGGCGTCCATGGTGGAAGCCTGATATTCAGGTGAATTTTTGGGAGTGTATCACTTTCTGGTTTCGTAACAAGCGCCGAAGTTAAGCAAACTCCTCGGGGACGGGTGACATCGTTTGGCCGATGCTGTCCAGCTCCTTCTTCAGTGCGAGGCTGTCGAGACTGATCAGCGGGAGGCAGAGAAATAGACTGATTCTGCGATCCAGGATTAGAAAGGCCTCGCGAAACGCTCGTTCCACCTGGGCTTCGCTTCCGCGTACCGCCGCTGGGTCGGGAACGCCCCAATGCGCGGTCATCGGCTGTCCGGGCCACACAGGGCAGACCTCTTTGGCAGCGTTGTCGCAAACCGTTAGGACGAAATCCAGCTTGGGAGAGCTGGGCAGAGCGAATTCATCCCAAGCCTTGCTGCGCAGACCGTGTGTGGAGATATGCGCCATCTCGAGTTGTCTTAAGGCTTTGGGCCGAACCGTTCCTGCCGGATGGCTTCCGGCACTGTAGCCGGCGAAATAAGGTCTTCCTTTGAAGTTGAGAATGGCCTCGGCCATGATGGAGCGCGCGGAATTGCCGGTGCAAAGAAATAGCATGTTGTAGCGTCGTTGCATTGCTTATTCCCTTCTAGTTGCAACAGGTGGGTCCACAACATGGGTTCGATTTGCCGGCGGGCTTGACCGCCCGGACAAAGGCGCTCATGAACTTGCCATCGACCTGGGGACTAATCGCGTCCACATCGACGTCCGCCGCGGAAAGAAACTCACGCGCATCTTCGGCGCGATAAATCCGTGTTGGCTCGATCTCAATTTGCTCAAAACCAGCGGCGGAGAGTTTGCTGCGGTATTCGTCATCCCCGAGGGCACCTGCCACACAGCCGACCCACAGAAGCACGCTCTGGCGGATTTCCGGTCTGATATCGCCTCGGGTCACGACGTCGGAAACCGCAAAGCGGCCGCCCGGCTTCAGCACGCGAAAGGCTTCCCGCAGGACGCGATCTTTGTCCGCCGAAAGATTGATCACACAATTCGAGATAATCACGTCGACCGAGCTGTCGGGCAGCGGAATATGTTCGATCTCGCCTTTTAGGAACTCGACGTTCTCAACGCCCGCTTTCTGTTTGTTCTGATTGGCGAGGGCGAGCATCTCGTCCGTCATATCGAGACCGTACACCTTTCCGGTGGGCCCAACCCGCCTGGCCGAGAGGAGGACATCCACGCCGCCGCCCGAGCCCAGATCGAGAACCACTTCCCCTGCATTCAATTTCGCCAATGCGGTTGGGTTTCCGCAGCCTAACGAGGCGAGCATGGCCTCCTCTGGGACTTGTCCCGCTTGGGAGGAATCGTACAGATTCGAAGTGATCGGGTCGCAACTCAAACCGCTTGCCGCGGTAGCGCCGCAACACGCACTGCCGCCGCGATTCACGCGTAAGGCTGCCTGACCATACTTTTCTTTGACCACGTCCTTGCTTGCGGTTTGACTGACTGGTTTCGCGTGCAGCACTCGGCGTATAGGAATTGCAAAAGCTCCCGCAGCGCTTCCGTGTTTGCGGTGTAGCGCAAGAAAGTGCTTTCGCGGCGCACGTTGACCAATTCCTCACTCTTCAATTTGTCCAGGTGATGCGAGAGAGTGGAGTTGGGAATGTCCAACTCGGACTGGATATCGCTTACGACCAGGCCGTCGGGATGCATGGATAACAGCAATTGCATGATTCGCAATCGCGGTTCGGTGCCCATGGCGGAAAGCATGTCGGCGTACTTGGGCACATTTTCCATGCTTTTCTTGCTTAATGCGGTCGGCATATTTCGATACTCGCAGAAATACGAACCAATGTCAAGACGATTTCCTGACATGTTCAGCTAGGCTAGGTAGCGTGCCGACCGCAGAGGGGGAGACCTCGACCATCCCCAGACCAAGTCGCCTGCGTGAGAGGGCCGACCCCAAAGACCCATGCGAAACCGCCGGCCAGCGCTACCGCGGCGGTGATGGCAAGTGCCAATTGGAAATTCCCAGTGCGATTCACGATGAATCCGGTGAGCGCCGGTGAGACGACGCCCGCGAGATTTGCGAAGCCGTTTTGAAACCCGGTCCATCTCCCCGCTGCCTTGGGGCCGGCAAGGATCTGGCCAAACGAGTAGATACCCGACCCACCTATTCCGGATCCCGCGCCTACAATCAGTAGCCACGGCAGGTATGTGTGGGGACCGGCTAAGACGCAGCTGGCCAATGCTATGGCTGCGGTCGTGTGTCCGATCGCCATAGCCGATTTTCGGACCAGGGTTGGGGTGAAGCCGCGGCGTATCCAGAAGTCCGAAAACCAACCAGTAGCGATTGCCGATGTTGCATCCACGAGGTAATACACGGCCGCAGTCTTCGCCATCGAGTCAACGGAAAGATGACGCTCGTGTACCAGATAGTACGGAAGCCACGTGACCATGAGATATAGCAGGTAATTGGCACAAAACTGACCTGTGCAGGCACCCCAAAACGAGCGCTGACGTAAAATGCCAGCCACCGTAGGGAGTGCCGTCCCGCCGGCCTGGACTAGTCCTGGTCCTCGCGGCATCCATTTTTTCCAAGCCGGCAGCCAAGCCAGGCTGATCAGCCCGATTCCGATGAATACCGGGCGCCAGCCGTATCTTGCCATCAGGTGTCCGGCTCCGAATGTGCCCACTGCTGGACCCGACTTCAACCCGGCGATTAGGATGCCGTTGGCGAAACCGCGATTCTCTTCAGGTACGTGGCGCGCGAGGATTTTCGAGCATGAGGGAAATGCCACCGACTCACCGATACCCAGCAGCAGCCGCATCGTCAGCAGCATGGTGAATCCCCGCACCAGGCCAGTCGTTGCAGTTGCAAGTGACCAGACTAGGTACCCAACCGCGATGACCAGATTCACCTCAAATCGGTCAACCACCCAGCCCATGACAAATTGCAGCGCAGTGTAGGTCCAGAAGAATGCTGAAAACAAAATCCCAAGTTGCCAGGCGGTAAGGTGTAACTCATTTTTGAGTAAAGGGGCCGCCAGGGACAAGTTGCCCCGGTCGATGTAATTGATTAGAAGCGAAATTGCCAGCAGAACAAACCAAGGCGTGACCGCACCGAATTTTCGCGGTTTGTCATCGGTCCACTCCATCCGGAAATCCCCGGCGCCATTCTCGGCTCGCTACAGGTCATTTGCAAGAATTGAAAAGACGGTTATCAGCAGCCAGCGCGAGATCACTACAGTGCTGAATGCGAGGCTTAAAGGTTTTCCATCGCTGCCATATCGTCGGACGCTAGTAGAGTATTTCTATGAAGCGGAAACGCACACCGAAGCAAGTCCTGAAAAAGCACTCACTCAGCCTCGCGGTATTGGGAGTCCTCATCTTATGGATCGCGCTCTACTCACTATCTGACCCGTCCACCCACATCGGCTCATTCTTCGGGAACGCTATTGCGGACTGGACCGGAGTGTTGTTAACCGTGGTGTTGACCAAACACCTATACGAAAAGGGCTCAGCCGAGAGCAAGCAACCGAAGGGCAGGTTGCCGTCAGCGGTCCTGGAACTCCTGCGCGAGCACTCGCTGACTTTGGTTCTTGTAGCCACGGGCATCGTTTGGGTATTCGTATTCAGAGCCATGAACCCGGAAAGCCGGTGGGGTCAAGTCGTCGGCAACATCGTCTCGGAGTGGACGCAGGTTCTTGGGCTTGTGTTGCTGACAAAGCGTCTGATGGAGGTCGGCTCCAAGGAGCACTGACTATCGGGCAGTTTTGTACTGCCTACTCCAAAATCGCTGTGCTGTAGTTAGAATCAACGCTTCATGTTCGTCACCGTGCGATCTTTCGCAAAAATCAATCTCGGATTGTGCATCGGCCCGCTTCGTGCCGATGGCTTTCACGAGCTGCGTACGATCTACCAGACCATTGCTTTGCACGATGTCATCCGCGTCGAGGTCACTCGCGGAGCGGGCATCGAGATTCGCTGTGAGGATCCGCGCGTCCCCAAAGACCAATCCAACACCTGCTACCGAATTGTCGAACCCGCCATGGCGGCACTCAACGCGAAAGGGCGCGTGGTTATCGATATCGACAAGAAGCTACCCGTCCAAGGGGGGCTTGGTGGCGGCTCCGGCAATGCGATTGCTGCGCTGCTGGCCCTAGAACGCATTTTCAAGAAGAAGCTTTCGGGCGCCGAAAAGTTGCGGATTGCTGCTGTCGTCGGTTCGGACTTGCCGCTCTTTCTGCTCGGTGGCACTGTTTTGGGCTTGGGGCGTGGCGCGGAGATTTCTCCTCTTCCTGACTTGCCGTCGGTTGCATGCGTGATTGCCACGCCCGAGATCAGCATTTCCACTCCTCAGGCATTCGCCGATTGGGACAGACTGAAAGCGCCTGCGAAACGCGTTGCCGAGCGCGGCGCATCCCAGTCAAAGTCGGCTAAATTGACGGGTTCTCCTCCCTCCGATAGAATGAAGACGTGCTTTCGCAGGTTTTCTGCGTTGCTCAACGCTTTATCCCAGAACAAAATTAGAACTGGGAAGGCTTTATCCGGTGTCCTTGTCCCGAGAGGCGGGGGCCGGGCCGAGAACCCGCTTCTCGACCTTGTCCGTACCGGGATCGAAAACGACTTTGAACGAGTCGTCTTTCCAAAATATCCCGAACTGATTAAGGTGAAGCGTGTGCTCGAAGATGCAGGCGCTTTTTATGCCTCCCTCTCTGGCTCAGGCTCCGCAATTTATGGCCTGTTCTCATCGCGACCATCGGCTGCCAAGGCGGTAGCCAGGCTGCGCAAGGTTGGGACTCCGGCGGTGGCGACGAACACTCTGACGCGCCAACAGTACTGGAAGAAGATTTTCGATTGACGATTTACGATTGCCGATTTTAGGTGTTGCCGAACCCAGGTTTTCATTCGACAATCATCAATCGAAAATCGACAATCGTCTTACTGGGCCGTCGACTAATGGTAGGTCAAGTGCCTTTGGAGCACTTTGTCTAGGTTCGAATCCTAGCGGCCCAGCCAGAAAAGCAGTCGTTGGTCGTTCGTCCTTCGTCGTTGTCGAACGACCAAGGACCAATGACCAACGACGGGTCTGAGAGTGAACATCATGGCA
>MNGW01000119.1 GCA_001918935.1 Acidobacteriales bacterium 13_1_40CM_3_55_5
CAGGAACGGTTTCGAGGTATGCTTCCACAGCCGACTTAGCGTCGAAATCAAACACCGGCCGGAGGAGGGTTTTTAACTGCTGCGGCGTTAAGTCAGGAACATAGTGATCGAAAACTAAATCCACGTAGGACCCACGAGGATTGGCGTTGGGATCACTGGGGGCAATCGGAGTCGTGCCACCCATGCCTCCGACCTGGATACGTTGATACCATTTCTGTTTTTTGATCGGACCACCGTTAATCTCGAAGTGAATGCGATCGTCTTTAATCTGGATGTCGCTGATTCGTGCCTGGTCGCCGGGCTTGGCCGCAGGACCCCACATGGCGATCAGCTGCTGCAGTTCTTCGGCGCCAGGCAACACCTTGCCATCTTTCAAGGTCAGGCCCTTTTTTCCCATGGGAAAAGCTGAGCGGATGTAGACCAGTTCGGCATTGAATGCGCGGACCAGATCAATGCGTGTCTGCTTAGAGATGTGAGGCTGGGAAGGATTTTGATTGTCGGCTATCGCCACGGCCACAACAAATAGAAAACAGAAACTGGGAACTAAAACCTGACGTGGCTTCATGGCAACACCCCGGGGCCGTTTAACTATCTCGATTATAGCGCCGTCCCAGGCAGGAACAAGACACAAGACATGGAGAACGCGGACACATTGGTGAATGTGCCAAAGTTCTTTGCCGCTACTGCTTTGCAAAAATTATGGGGCGGGTTTGTAGCCCACCCCATACGGGATTTGTGTAACCCGGAACTCAGTAGTAGCTGAAGTTAAGGTTATCCAGGTATACGGAATAAGGTTGCTGCTTATAGTTTCCATCCATCTGGTAATTGATCGTCATGCCGTACCAAGTGGTTGGTGTTGGATTGTCATACCGGTTCAGGGCGCTGAACTTGCCGTTCAATGTAATGGATTTGAAGATTAGTTGGTTGTTCGAAGTCCTTTGCGCCTGAATCACGAGATGGTTCCACGCGTTGCTCACCGGATGACATGGAATTCCGCTTTTGACCCAATGCATATGGACATTGTCCCACGTGTCCCATTCGTGGCCGCTGGCAATGCGGCACTCATGTCCCCAAATGAAGGACTTGCCATTGATGAATTGGTTGATGTCGAACTCTAAGGCTTGAGAGATTTCCAAATTGGTGCCAAAGAACCAGACATCGTAAGTGAAATTGTGGAAGTTGGGGACCGCCTTCGGGTCCGGCAAATATTTGGTGAACTTCACATTCCAGAGGATATCGGCGAATGGCATGGTGCCACCGAGACTGAATTTCATGGAGCCACCGCTGCTCAATGCGTAGGTCTTATTCCCCTGTTGAGTGGACCAGGTGGCTAGCGGACCGGACGGCGTGCAACTAGCACAGATGTTGTACGACGTCGGCAACAGCGCATATCCATTCCACCACGCTTTCGATTGCAGATTAGAGAAAACTCCTGCCGTGGCGCCGCTGCCAACGGTCCCACCAGAACCCACAGTAATTGTGATGGGGACGCTGGCAGACCAACCGCAGTTATCCCATTCTTGAATGACTGTGTTGTAGGTTCCCGGGCTAAGCGTCAAATAGGTGTCCAACTTCGATCCAGGCACGCTGTACGCCAATTTGTAAGGGGCGGTAAAGATGCCGATCGAAGCCACGCCTTTGGCGCAAGCAGGCGATTGTGCTGTGGCGACGTAATGAACGGAGGATTGCACCTGAGCGCCATTGGTGGGGCTGGTTACGCTGATGCCTGCGAATGCAGGCATCGCCAAAGTCGCGAGGAGACAGAGATAGACGTAGAGCTTCTTCATGAAAAACTTCTCCAGCTTTTAATTGAAACGAGGTGACGCGGCGCTTACGAGTGGCTGGATTCTATGGGCGCAATTTTTTACTTGCAAGCAAATAGCAGAGTAGATGAACGATTTTTCGAAGAAACTAGGCCGAAACCCCTAGCAAATCCTTAACTGTTTGCAGTGCGGCGATGGCCACTAAGTGGAAAGCCTTAATCCGTCTCGGGCTACTTGGAGTGGAAGAACGCGTCCGCCATTATCGCCAATTGCGGTGGCCACACGGCTGGCAGCGCCTTTTTCCACGAGGAAAATTACGCAACCGCCACCGCCCGCGCCGCAGGCTTTTGCGCCCTGGCCTCCGTGCTTTGACGCGATGGAGATTAGTTTGTCGATCAGTGGTGTGGTAATGCCGGGAGCGTTAGTGCGACGCAGCTTCCATTCTTCGCGCAGCAAGCGTGCAACTTCCTCCCAATTGCCGGGAACCAGCGCCTGGTGCATGGCGCGCGCGATCTCCGCGATGCGCTCGAAATTTCGAAACACATGTTTGTCGCCGTTGATATGTGCCTTGAAAACTTCCCAGTTGTTGATGCCCGATTGCCGCGGCGCTCCGGTGTAGGCAAGCACGAATCGCGATTCAATCTCCTCCGGAGTCACGGGAACGGCTTCGCGGTGGATTCCATCCGCGTCGAGGTGGATGGCACTGACGCCGCCGTAAAGCGCGGGATAGTAATCCTGGCATCCGGTGGGAACACGAATGATTTGCGCTTCCACATTCTGCGCAATCACGCGCATTTGTTCGAGCGTAAGATTGCGATCAGTGAAACGCGCCAGCGCAGCCGTGGTGGCGATCATCAGTGCGGAAGAACCAGAGATACCTGCTCCGGCCGGTGATTCAGAATCGGTCTCGATGAGGAGTCCTTCTTTAGGCGCGAAGAACTGGAGCAAGCGTGCGGCCAGCGGCAGTCGGAAACGGTTAGCTCCCCGCAATGCGACGAAGCTGGGGAATTGCTCTTCCCTGCGCGTGTCTAGCGAGCGCAAGTAAATCCGCTTCCCTTTCAATGGAGTGATGCGGCACGTAGTCAGAATGTTAACTGCGAAATTTAGCGTCAACGTGCCGGGATGAAACAGATAGAGCGGCCAGAGGTCCATGGTTCCGCCAGCCATGTCGGCACGGCATGGAGCCTGCGCAATGATGGTGGGCGCACTGGCGGGTCCAGTGAGTTTCCGCATGCAGTGTTTGTACCACGAGAGTCATAGCGCCGCCATCGTCCCTGAAGTCAAGGTTGGGGCTTAAGGGATCCAACGCTGGCGTGCAAGTTCCCTGGCACCGGATTGAGTTATTTGTTGCCGATGACGTTGTTCCATGGTCGAACTTCCCACTTTTTGACGAGACCATTTACGACGTACGGATCCTGGCTGACAAAGGTCTCTGGAATGACCCGGTCCGCACATCGAAAAACGAGCAGTGCCCGGTCGGCAGGCTCTGCCAGCGCCCCAGCCAGAAGAAGCTCTCCGCGGGCATGAGTTTGTTCGACCAGCTGCAAGTGTTGTTGGCGGAAAGGAGCTCTCCGTTCAACAAAATCATCAACCACTTCATAGAACAATGCGAAGTAAGGCATTTGGTTATCCTAGACGGGCATCAGCCAGCCGTGAACATCCGGTTGGCGGCCGGTTCGAATCGCGACCAGCTTTTCGCGGACGCGCTCTGCGAGCGCCTGAGTCTTGGCCGGCAACTGGATATCATGAGTGCGATAGCGGATCATCTCAATCGGCGCCACGGTGGCAGCCGTGCCGACGCCAAACGCTTCCGACAATGACTTATCCTTGTGGGCTGAAACCAGCTCTTCGATTCCGATCGAACGCTCATTGACTGTAACGTCCATTTCGCGAAGCAACGTGATGACGGAGTCGCGCACGACGCCAGGAAGGATGGTGCCGCTAAGTGGCGGCGTGATCGCTTCGCCGTCGATCACGAAGAAAATGTTCATCACACCGCTCTCTTCAATCAATGTCCGAGTCTGGCCATCCAACCAAACAACGTTGTGAAAACCCTGTTCTTGAGCCAGCCGGCTCGCTAGTAAACTTCCAGCATAATTCCCTGATGCCTTGGTGAATCCAGTCCCGCCGGGAAAGGCGCGAACGAAATGTTCCTCGACCAATAAGCGAAGCGGTTCCGCGAAATATGGGCCAACCGGGCAGGTGAAGACAACCAGTCGGTAGCTCTTGGCGGGCCTGACCACCAGCGCCTCGTCAGTTGCGAAATAAATTGGACGTATATAGAGCCCCGCACCTTCGGTGCGCGGAACCCACTCACGGTCGAGACGCACCAGTTCAGCAATCCCATCAAGAAATAGCGATTCGGGAATCTGAGGCATCGCGAGTCGCTCAGCCGACCGATTAAACCTGGCGAAGTTATCCCGAGGCCGGAATAGCGCAATTCGTTCATTCGCAAGCCGATGCGCTTTGAATCCCTCGAAGATAGCCTGACCGTAATGCAAGGCGCTGATCGAGGGTGGTATTTCGAGCGGCCCGTAGGGCACGATGCACGGTTCTTCCCAGTGCTCGTCCCGGTATTCAGCACAAAGCATGTGATCGCTGAAGACCGATCCGAAGGGAAGTTTAGCGAAGTCGATTCCGGTCAGGCGCGACTTCTCAACACGCTCAATGGGAAAAGCTGCTTTGGTTGATTCCAAGTGACACCCCACACAATACTTCGAACGAGATACAGGTCACGGTGCTTGTGACACCGCTCCGACTGATCACGGACCGACCCATCATATGACATGCGCACAATAGACATCAGTTAGTTGCTGATTGACAACCCGGCCCGCTTGCCTCACACTTTGTCAACGCTACTGCCTTCCCCAGCCTAACGGCAGTGAACTGAACTTTTCCATTGCAGGGAGCCCACGAGAGATGGCCTATTCTCCCATAGTGCCTCCACCTGCTGGCGCGCTAAGAGAAAAACGTTTCATGCCGCCAGGCACGCCTGCGCGCGCCGAACCGATCGACACCGAGGTTGGAGCGACCTTTTCCTATCTTCGTGAGCTCATTGCCAGTAGCACCGCCGAACGCGACACGGTGTTGCGAGCAATCGCCGAAGCCGCCCAAGACCTGACCCTGGCCAGCGGTACAGCGTTAGCCATGCAGCGAGACGGACAGATCGTCTGCTTGGGACGAAGCGGCGAAACTGCTCCTGCACTGGGCGCGCGCCTCAGCATCGATTCGGGTATTTCAGGGGAATGCCTGCGCACAGGCAAGATGCTGCGCTGTGATGACACCGAGAAGGACCAGCGGGTGGATCCTGAGGTTTGCCGCAAAATGCGGTTGCGATCCATTGCCGCCGTGCCCCTATTCGGGCGGCACGGAACCATTGGCGTGCTGGAAGCATTCTCCACTCGCAGTTTTGCATTCGCTGAAGAACACATGGATTATTTGGCTCGCCTGGCCGAGCTGGCTGAGGCAGCTCAATCGCGGCAAAGCAGTGCGACGGTAGCAGAAGTTGAAAGACCCAAAACTCGCTCGCGTCTTGTGGCTTTTTTAAAGTCGCCGCTTCCAACTAGAAATTCCGCCGTACTACATTTGCGGGAGAGGTTGCAGGCGAAAAACCGACGTTACTGGGCAGTCGCGGCGACCGCAGTGTTATTACTGGTTTCCGTTATCGTCTGGAGAGTATGGAGCAAGCCCCTGAGCGCCGCCATTGCTGGCCAGCAAGTGGTTCAGGCCGAGAAACGGACGGGGCTAAGGTCCGCTTCAGCATCTAGAACACGACCGGCGTGGAAACCCAGTCCCACTCTCGCGCTCAACGGATCCGGCCCTGGCGGAAGCCCCGACGTGCAGCAGTCCGCGAAAGGTGTAAGCCCAGATTTGGCTTCGGGCGCGGAAACTTCCAACGCGTCGCTCACGAAAACCCAAAATCTGACGGCTGCAGATACCGTCAAGCGAGCGGTAATGACGGATCCAGACAGTTACACAGCCGAGCCGCCGCAACTCTCTGCCTCCAAACTGGATGGTCCGAAGATAGGAACGCTGCTCTCGGTTCCGGTTACACTGCCAAAGTTTGCAACGCCAATATCCCAAGGCGTAAGCGAAGGAATTCTCGAACATCAAGTGACTCCGATTTATCCCCGGCAGGCCCTTTCGCTGCGACTTGAAGGTCCCGTCGTACTCGAGGCGATCGTCAGCGAAAACGGGCGACTGGAAAACATCAAAGCGGTGAGCGGACATTCTCTGTTAGCCCGGGCTGCAATCGACGCGGTGAGGCAGTGGCGCTATCGTCCCTACCTTTTGAATGGCAAACCAGTGAGGATGCAAACCAAGATTACGGTGAACTTCAAAATGCCCGGAGATTAGGAGACGAATTCGGGGGAATTAGAAACCAGCGGCTAGTGGTCAGTTCTCAGTTCTCTGTCATTGGTCGCTGACCACTGGCCAGTGATCACTGGTGTCAGAGATTCAGAGCGCGCTTTATCGTGCCGCGCTCCTTCTGAATCTTATCTTGCAGAAGAGTGATGGCGTAAATCAGTTGCTCAGGCCGCGGTGGACATCCGGGAACATAGACATCCACGGGAATGACCTGGTTGACGCTTTGAACCAGCGCGTAATTGTTGAAGACCCCACCTGAAGTCGCACATGCCCCCATCGAGATGACCCACTTGGGCTCCGGCATTTGTTCCCACAATTGACGGATCACCGGCGCCATTTTGTTAGAAACCCGGCCGGCGATAATGATCAAGTCGGCTTGTCGAGGCGATGGCCGGAAGACTTCCGCGCCGAAGCGTGCAATGTCGAAGCGCGACGCGCCCATGGACATCATCTCGATAGCGCAACAGGCCAAGCCGAACGTTAAGGGCCAGATGGAATTCTTGCGCATCCAGTTCACAGCGGAATCCAGGGTGGTGAGCACGACGCCCTCGGGCGTGTGATTCCCGAAGGTGAGATCCTTCACTACCTTCTTGCCGTTTTCGCTGGTGACGTAGCTGCCGAAGCTGTGCTCGGGGGACATGGCTTCGTTCATTGTAAATCAGACAGCGCAGCAAGAAAATTTCCGATTTCCAATTTCCAAATTTTTAGAGGTTCAGCACGATTTTGCCAAACATCTGGCTATTCTCCATGTATTCGTGCGCGGCGCGGATATCTTTCAAGGGAAAAGTACGATCGACGATTGGTTTGAGTCGTCCGGCAAACACGTGTGCCAGCACCTCGTACAACTCGCCCATGCTTCCCATGTAGGAGCCAAGTAAGGAGAGCTGTCGCGAATAGACGAAGCGTAGTTCGAGTCCCACGTTGGGGCCGGTCGTCGCGCCGCAGGTGACCAACGTTCCAGCCGGTTTGAGCGACTTCACGCTTTCTTCCCAGGTGGCGGCGCCTACGTGTTCGACCACGATGTCTACGCCTTCTTTGTTCGTGATCTTCCTAACTTCGTCGGAAATCTTCTGCTGGTAGTGGTTGATACCATGGTCGGCACCGAGTGCACGAGCCTTATCGAGTTTCTTCTCATCTCCTGCGGTGGTAATCACGCGCGCGTGAAATAGTTTGGCGATCTGAATGGCCGCGATGCCCACACCGGAACCGGCGCCGAGGACCAAGACTGTTTGCCCCGGACGGATGCCCGCGCGACCCACCAGCATGTGCCAGGCTGTCAGGAAAACCAAAGGAACGCTGGCGGCTTGATTAAAGTCCAGGCTCTGCGGAATAGGAATGACGTTGACCGCAGGAACGGCAATCAGTTCGCAATTACCTCCGTCCACGCGGTTTCCGAGAACCGTGAACTCGGGGCATTGATTATGTCGTCCTGAAGTGCAGTACGAGCAACGGTTGCAGAAACTCATCGGCGCCAGGAGCACACGTTGTCCAGGCTGGAAGCCGGTAACGTACTCGCCCGTTTCGACTACTTCGCCCGCAACGTCGCTGCCCAGAATATGCGGAAGATTGACGCCGGGCAGGCCCTTGCGCACCCATATGTCAAGATGGTTCAGCGCACAGGCTTTCACACGGACCAGCACCTGATCTTTGCGTGGCTTTGGATCGGGGACGTCTTCGTAGCGAAGAACTTCCGGACCACCGAATTCGTGAATGCGAACCGCTTTCATTAGGAGGCATCCCTCTTTAGAAGGCTAAGAACCTAGCATGGATGGCGGAAACGAAAAAGGCCGAACGCCGTTCGGCCTTGGAAATCTGGCGTTGTAGAGCAGGCCGTTATTTGGGCGTCAAGTCCATGGCTTCGACAATCCGTTTGAAAGGGATTTTCGCGGTTTCGTTCAGCTCCTTGACCACTTCGGGATTAGCTGCCTCGAAGAAACACATGCAATGTTCCTCGGCGGGTACGAAGGCGCTACGGATGTAACGCACCTTCTTTCCCTGGGCAGTCATTTTTTGGCTGAGATCGATGGCGGCTTTCTGCGCGGCAGCGAGCTGATCCATCTTAATTCCGGGCAGATCACGGTCAACCATGTATACGGGCATTGAGTCCTCCTAGCACGCCAGCCCCAAAGCTTAGTCCCCCGTTTGCTAGATTTCAACGCTGCGTTTGACTTGAGTTGCGGAAAACCGAATAATCAGGCCTGAGATGGATATCTACGAGGAGATCGTTCAATTGCGACGGGACGGACGCCGTGGCGCAGTGGCCACGATCGTCAACGTGCGCGGCTCGATTCCTTCTTTTAAGACTGCCAAGATGTTGGTGCGGGACGATGGGTCCATCGTCGGGACCATCGGTGGCGGCTGTGTGGAAGCCGAGGTCTGGCAAGCGGCTCGCGAGGTAATGGAAAGCGAGAAGCCGCGCACTCTAAGTTTTAACCTCAATCAGGATCCTAAATACGATACTGGGTTACTGTGTGGCGGCACCCTGGACATCTTCATCGAGCCTGTATTACCTCCAGCTCTACTTTATATTTTCGGTGCAGGTCACATATCCGTAAACCTTTATAAGGTAGCAAAAGATGCCGGTTTCGAAGTAACCGTAGTGGATGATCGCGCAGCCTACGCCAACCGCGAACGTTTTCCCGAATCGAAGGAAGTCATTGCTGAGGATTTTGACCAAGCCATGGCTCGGCTCGCTCCAAATGAGTCTTCCTACATTGTGATTGTCACTCGCGGGCATCGCGACGATATGCGAGTGCTGCGCTGGGCGGTGCAGACATCCGCCCGCTATATTGGAATGATTGGTTCCAAACGCAAAACTATTGCGGTGTTCCGCGAGCTTACGAAAGAAGGATTGTCTCCAGAACTATTCGAACGGGTTCATGCTCCGGTCGGGCTGGATATTGGAGCGATTACGCCGGAAGAAATCGCGGTTGCCATTGCCGCCGAATTGATTGCCACTCGCCGTCGTGTCGAACGCGCATTGCCGCACATGAGCTGGTTTCATCGGCGGCGGAATGAGCCACCCGATCTTGCCGATGCGGCGGCCGAAGCGCTGGAAGAACAAGAGTAGTGGGGGGACGAAGTACGATTTACGAAGTACGATTTGCAAATCGCGAATTTACGACTTTCTTCGCCTTACCATTCGACAATCGTCAATCGTAAATCCTAAATTTCTGCTATCTTCCCCCCATGAGCCGGGCGCCAAGTCTGAGTGGATTGATTCTCGCCGCCGGCGAATCGACGCGGATGGGGACAGACAAGGCGCTACTGGCCTGGCCACCGGCCGGGTCGGCAATTCCACCTCCTCCGGGACAGACTTTCCTTTCCGCGGGCATCCGCGCCCTGAGTCCATTCACCGATGTTGTAACGGTGGTGGTGGGCAAGAATGAAGTAAATTTATCTTCGGTGATCTACGCCAGTGGCGCTGGATTAGTACGGAATCCCGCGCCTGAGTTGGGACAATTCAGCTCTCTCCAAACCGGCTTGCGAGATGTATTGAATCGCGGACGGGACGGCGCAATGATCACATTGGTGGACCGTCCCCCGGCCAGCGCGGCAACGCTGCAAACCCTGCTTACAGCTTTCGAATCGGCGCTTTCTGCTGGGAAGTGGGCGGTGGTGCCTGAATACGGTGGAAAACACGGGCATCCAGTTCTGGTCGTACGCGAAATGATCGAGGCATTCCTGAGAGCTCCAGCTACTTCGACCGCACGTGACATCGAACACCAGAATCAAGATCATATTCAATACATTCCCGTGGATGATCGTTTCGTGGTGTCGAATGTAGATACGCCGCAGGAATACACCGCGCTGCTGTCGCAGGTATCGTCGCAACTCAAGTAAACTTTTCCCAATGGATTCCACAAGTGTGAGCCGGGCTTCATCCCCCAAAGCTGCTGATTTTGTCGCGTCGGTTCTAAGTCTTCAGCCTCGCATTGCTGCCTTCGACTGTGACGGCACCTTATGGGCGGGCGATGCCGGTGAAGGTTTTTTTGATTGGGAGTTAAAGCAAGGCTTGCTTCCGGATGAAATCGTGGCTTGGGCGCGTTCACGCTATGCCGATTACAAGTCAGGCAAGGTTGACGAAGAAACTATGTGCGGCGAAATGGTGACTATGCATCGCGGGCTAAACGAAGACGTAGTACAGCGAGCTGCCGGTCAGTATTTCGATCTTCAGATGGCCAGCCAGATTTTCGCGGAGATGCGCGATCTAGTGCAACGACTACAGGAATCAGGCTGTGACATTTGGGCGGTCTCTTCCACCAACGATTGGGTGATCCGGGCAGCGATGAAGCACTTTGGAATTCCCACAGCCAGGATTTTGGCGGCGAAGGTACAGATTGAAGCCGGCACCATTACCGACCGATTGGTCCGCATACCGAGTGGGGAAGGCAAGCCGCGCGCCATTCGCGAAGTTGTGCTGGGAAGTCTGGACGCGGCTTTCGGCAACTCGCGGTGGGATATTGCGATGCTGGATATTGCCCAGAATGCCTTTGCGATAAATCCGAATCCCGACTTGGAAGAAGTAGCTCGGGAACGCGCATGGACAATTTACTATCCCTAACCTAGCGGGGTGAGGTTTTCAGCTGCTTCAAAAGTGCCGCCCACGCATCCAGGGCGAGGTGGCTGGCATGAAGGGACGCCTCGGGTAAGCCGCCAATTTTCAACAGCAAGTCCTCCCTGCGCAGGTTACGTGCAACTTCTATAGTGCTTCCCAGCAGCAGTTCGGTTAGCAGGGAAGCACATGCTATGGCGGGAACGCATCCTTTGGCGCGGAATCGGATTTCCGCGATGCGACGGTCGGCGACCCTGATGCTCAACTTCAAAATGTCGCCGCAGGCTGGATTTTCAATCTGCACTGTTGCGTCGGGGTTAAGTACTTCACCGGCATTGCGCGGATTCTGAAAGTGGTCGAGTAGTTGAGGAGAATACATCACGGCAGAATTGTAACCTCCCTTGTACCATTAGAAGTGATGCCCTCCGACCATAGTCCTCAACGGATTGTCTCCCTGCAACCGAGCGCTACGGTTATTCTTGCCGCAATTGGCAAGCTCGATCGCATCGTTGCATGCACGAAATATTGCGCGGATGTGTGCCCGGAAGTTGTGCGGAGCGGGCGGGCAATCGTCGCCGATTCCTGGACCGCGCACAGCCAAGAGATCCTTCGCGCCCAGCCGGACCTGGTCATCGCGGCTGTTCCTTATCAAGAAAAAGCCGTGATCGAGATCCTGAAGTCGGGGGCACGTTTTCTCGGATTGGCACCGAAGACACTAGCTGACATCTATACCGATATCGCGACCATCGCCGGGATTATGGGTGTCGCCGAGTGTGGGCAGCAAGTCATCACGAAGATGGAACTCGCCATTGATGACGTTCGCAGTCAGGTCGATGACGGGATACGGCCTCGCGTGTTTTGCGAGGAATGGGGCAAGCCGCTGATCGCCTCGCAGCCATGGGTTGCGGAACTTGTGCGAGCCGCCGGTGGAGAGTTTGTTGGAGTGCCAGGCTCAACCACGTCAGCAGACACCGTACTCTTGGACGATCCGGATATTGTTGTCGCTGCCTGGTGCGGAGCGGGCGACCGCGTTCCATTGGAAAAGATGGTTCAGCAACGCGGCTGGAATGAGATGCGAGCGGCGAGAGAAGGTCGCGTGTATTGCATTCGAGACGAATTTCTGAATACTCCGGCACCGACATTGATTCAAGGTTTACGGGCGCTGGCCGCGGCCATTCGTCCCGACCGTTTTCCACAATCGCCAGGTCTAAGATGCATTAACGGTCATTATTCGCCGGACTGAAATTTGTTGTGAGCAACGGAACCCGCCTTACCAACCAGAACGGCTCTCCAGTGATGAAGCAAGTGGTCGCAGCTTTGATTTTGAAAGACGGGAAGGTGCTGGTGTGCCAGCGAACCCGTCACCAGAGCATGCCGCTGAAGTGGGAATTTCCTGGAGGTAAGATCGAAGACGGCGAACAGCCGCGGGACGCATTACGCCGCGAGTTGGAAGAAGAATTGGGGATCGACGCCCACATCGGCGAAGAGGTGGCCCGCATTCGTCACGATTATAAAAATGGTGGAGCGGTGGAATTACGCTTTTACGTGGTGAACGAATACACGGGCGAGATGGAAAATAGAATTTTTCGGGATGTGCGCTGGGCTAAGCGATCTGAGTTGCCCAAGTACGATTTTCTGGAAGCCGATCGGGAGCTGGTGAAAGATTTGGCAACCGGGAAAATTGTTCCCGGTCATTAAGCCGCCTTCATCGTCCAAAACAAAGCAATAGTGAGGCCGATCATGATGATGGTCGTCCCCCATGCGATTACATTATAGAAGGGCGAGTTGACGTAGGTATCCATGAGCTCCTTTTTGTTGACCAGCAGCAGCATGAAGACCAGCACAAAAGGCAGCACTGCCCCGTTCACCACTTGAGAGAGAATTGAAATCCTGACCAGGGGCAGGTTTGGGATGAGAATGACGCCGGCTCCCGCCACAATAAGAATCGTGTACAGCCAGTAAAAAACCGGCGCTTCGCGAAATCCTTTGCCTACGCCCGATTCAAATCCCAGCCCCTCACACACAGTATAGGCCGTTGACAGCGGCAGGATCGATGCCGCAAACAGCGAGGCATTGAATAATCCCATGGCAAAAAGTATGTAGGCATAGTCTCCAGCCAGCGGGTGCAAGGCCTGGGCCGCATCTTTGGCATCCGACACATTGCGGTAGCCGTGGGCATACAAGGTGGCGGCGCAGGCTACGATGATGAACCAGGCCACGATGTCAGTAAAGATGCAGCCGGTGATCACATCCAATCGGGACGTTTTGTACTGGCGCCGGGTCACACCTTTTTCAACGATAGAAGCTTGCAGATAAAACTGCATCCAGGGAGCGATCGTGGTCCCCACCACGGCGATCACCATATACAGATAGCTCGGCTGGCGAAACATTTCGCGGGGAGGTGGCTTAACCGTGGAGACGAGCGCGTCGATCCAGGCTGGTTTCGCCAGGATACCGGCGAAGATATAAGTCACATAAAAGAAAGAAGCGACCAGGAAAACCTTTTCCACGGTCTTGTATTGGCCCTTGAGCACGATTATCCACACGATGAATGCGCAGATTGGAACCGTGATGTACTTGGAAAGCCCGAACAGCTCGAGACTGCCGGCGATACCCGCGAACTCTCCCACTACGTTGCCGAAATTGATGATCAGGACCCCGATCATCATGAAGAACGTGATTCGGAACCCAAACTCTTCGCGGATGAGGTCACTAAGTCCCTTGCCGGTAACAGCACCCATACGGGCCGCGATCTCCTGAATCACGATCAACGCCAATGTGGTCGGGATCATGGTCCATAGGAGCATGTGACCGAACTGGGCGCCTGCGGACGAATACGTCCAGATGCCATTGGCGTCGTTGTCGACATTTGCCGTAATGAACCCAGGACCGACTACGGCAAAAAAGATCAGCGCACGGGTCTTCCAACGCCGGAGAAATCTCATTCGCATCACGAGTGACGCATCAGAATAAATGCAGTTGAGGGATCTGAACAGAAGAAAGCAATCAGCACTAAGCAGTCAGCCTTCAGCCATTAGGGGCAGGTGCTGATTTGGAGAACTGCCTGGGCGATATTAAGGGCAAACTGGAAAGAGTCCGTATTGGCTGAATGCTGAGTGCTGATTGCTGATTGCCAGTTTCCTACAGCTTCGCCCGCAGCAGACTGATGATGTCGTCAGAAGTGATGACTCCGGTGAGCTTCTTGTTGTCATCCACTACGGGGAGGGTGAGCAAGTTGT
>MNGW01000081.1 GCA_001918935.1 Acidobacteriales bacterium 13_1_40CM_3_55_5
CCCAGCCGCCGGCCTCCGAGCTGGCGATATAACCAAAGACCGGTGCGGATGCTGAGCGCGCTTCTCCGGCTTCCTTGGCTGAGCGCAAGCAAGAAATGAACGGGATGCACCAGGTGCGGACGCTCCCGCAGCAAACGCTGCCGCTCGTGTAGGGACTCATGAACCATTCCGATCTCGCCGTGCTCCAGATAACGCAGCCCTCCATGAATGATTCGCGTAGAACGGCTGGTGGTGCCGGCGGCGAAGTCGTGCTGCTCGATCAGGAGCGTGCGTTTCCCGGCCCGCGCACATTCCCGGGCAATGGCGACGCCGTTGATTCCGCCACCAATGATCACTACGTGGAAGCGCTCGCTTTCCAGAGAAGGCCGGGCTGCGCTTGGAGAAATCATGTTTCACATTAGATGCTATGCGCTCAGGACTTCGGACACACACTTCCCCCAAGCTTAGTCTGCTACATTCAACGCTTTCAGGGAAGGTCACGTTGGTCTAGCGAAAGGTTCGTGGGATACACTAAACCCCAATTGCAAAGTGATGAAAATACAAGATCAGTGATCAGTAGTCAGTTCTCAATTGTCGGTAACCGGAGAATATTGATTTGGGATGCCGCTGACCACCAGCTCCACGATTGCCGGCTCCGGCGCGCGTAATTTAAAGTGAATTCCGCCCATGCCAACCACAGGAGAGCGTTTCGAGCGCGCTGTTTCGATCATGGCCCGGCTGCGTGGCCCGGGAGGGTGTCCGTGGGATCGCGAGCAGACTTTTGATTCCATCAAGCCTTACACCCTGGAAGAGACTTATGAAGTCCTCGAAGCCATCGACAATCGCGATTGGGACGAATTGAGCAGCGAACTAGGCGACTTATTGTTACAGGTTCTGTTCTATGCCCAGATGGCCCACGAAGAAAATTCGTTTTCCATCGACCAGGTATTAGATCGACTATCCCAAAAACTAGTGGACCGTCATCCGCACGTTTTCGGCGATGTGAAGGCGGAAACATCCTCCGACGTATTGCGCAATTGGGAGGCGCTCAAGGCGGAAGAAAAAAAGAAGCGTTTGGAAGCGGGTGGAGGGAAGAGTGCGGAAGACGGAGGAGGCAACGAGCATTCGCAGTCGGTCCTGGCCGGCGTCTCCAGTGGAATTCCGGCATTGTTGGAGGCTTACAAGCTAAGTTCCCGCGCCGCGCACGTTGGCTTTGATTGGCCCAATGTGGGTGGGCTATTCGAGAAATTGCACGAAGAAACTCAGGAGCTTCAGAAAGAGCTTGAGCAGGTTCCAGCTCCCGGCCCGCGCCCGCAGATATCGGGGGTGGCTGGCTCGCGCGGCAAACAACTCTCGGAAGATCTTAGAGCTCGGCTCGAGGACGAAGTGGGCGACCTGTTTTTCGTTCTGGTCAACATCGCCCGATATCTTTCGCTCGATCCGGAGTCGGCACTCAGGAAAACTAACCGCAAATTCAAACGGCGTTTTCAATGGATGGAGGAACAGTTGCGCGCTTCCGGTCGCAGCCCGGAGCAGTCCAGCATGGAAGAACTGGAATCATTATGGCAACAGGCGAAGCGACAGGAGCGAGAGAAACAGTGAGCGCGGATTCGATCGTGATCCTTCTTTGTCACGACCTGGAAGCAATGCGTGCATGCGTAGCGCTGCAGAAAGAAGTCTGGAACTTCAGCGATGCGGATCTGATTCCACTTCGTATGTTCGTAGTTGCGGACAAGATCGGCGGCCAAATTATCGCCGCCTTTGATGGCAAGGAAGCCGTGGGCTTTGGACTTTCCATCCCTGGCTACCGCGACGGTCGCTCGTACTTGCACTCTCACATGCTCGCCGTCCGTCAGACCTATCGCGATGCCGGCCTGGGCCGGCGCATTAAACTCTTTCAGCGTGACGACGCGCTCACCCGTGGATACGAATTGATTGAGTGGACCTTCGATCCTTTGGAGATCAAGAACGCCTATCTCAACATTGAAAGGTTGGGCGCGATCGCTCGGCGCTACAACATCAACCAGTACGGAATTACATCGTCGCCGCTGCAAGGAGGGCTGCCGACGGACCGGCTAGTAGCGGAGTGGTGGCTAAAATCGAAGCGAGTCGAAAGCATCCTCAAGGGTAAGAAGTCCCAGTTCACGCTGGTGAAATCAATTTCCATTCCAACGCAAATCTACGAATGGAAATCTGCGCCCGCGACTCGCCAGCGCGCCAGAGAAGTACAAGATCGCACTCGAGACGAGTTTGTGAAAGCCTTCGCGGATGGGCTGGCAGTTCTGGGATATGAACGACATGAAAAAGGGAACGGAAAGTTTCTGTTAGGACAGTGGGAAGAAAGATGAGCACGGGCGTGGTCTGCAGAACGGGGGCTTAGCTTTGCTGTTGTCAGTTCTGAGTTCGCAGTTCTCAGGTAAACGCGCTTTACTAGCCACTAGCCACTGATCCTATGAAACTCGAAGCCATCACGCTGCGCGAGATCCAAATGCCTCTGGTCCATTTTTTTGAGACGAGCTTTGGCCGCGTCTACAGCCGTCGTATCCTCTTGCTTACCGCACATTGTGACAGCGTTGATGGGTGGAGCGAGTGTGTCGCCGGGGAAGATCCTTTTTACAGCTCGGAGTGGATCGAGACCGCATGGCCTGTCATCCAGCACTATCTCGCCCCTGCAGTGCTGGGACGCACATTAACATCGGCTCGCGAGAGCGTCCATTGGATGGCCAAAGTTCGGGGACATCAAATGGCCAAGGCCGCGGTCGAGAACGCGCTCTGGGACGCTGAAGCCCAGCAGAAACAGCAGCCTTTGTGGAAGCTTCTCGGAGGCTCGCGCCGCGAGATTCAGTGTGGAGTCTCGATTGGAATTCAGGATTCCGTCGAACAATTGCTGCAGAAAATCGAAACCGAACTCGCCTCTGGATACCGCCGCATTAAAGTGAAAGTCAAACCGGGCTGGGACATAAATGTGCTGGAGCGAATCCGCTCAAGATGGAGTGAGATTCTGCTGAGTTGCGATGCCAATTCCGCTTACACCATGGATGATGTTGAGCACTTACGCAAGTTCGATCAATTCAATCTGCTGATGATCGAGCAGCCGTTATGGAATGACGATGTCTACTATCACGCACGCCTGCAACGCGAGCTGCGAACCGCGATTTGTCTGGATGAATCGATCCGCCATGTCCGCGACGCGGCCGCCGCAATCGAGACCGGCGCCTGCCGCATTATTAACATTAAGGTGGGCCGGGTAGGCGGTTTCAGCGAGGCTAAAAAGATTCATGACCTGTGCCTGGCCAACAACATTCCAGTATGGTGCGGAGGAATGCTGGAGGTTTCGGCCTCCAAGCGTTACTGGAAGGAAGACATTGTGGAACCGGAGGTCGAGGTTTCGCCTCAAGGGACGATCGCAATCGGCGACATTCCTGGCACGGGATATCGAATACGCGAGGATTTGATCGAAGAGCTGACGGTCCGGAAAGAAACGTTCCGTGTGGCGAGGTGAGCCTACTTTTGTTGGTTTTCGTGGTTGAAATAGTTTTGCGCTACTACGGCTTCCTCTTTCTTCAACAACTCCACGGCCTGGGCAAAGGTTAAGTTCGGCGGTGCTGGGCGGAAATTACTATAAGTCTCATTCGACCTGATATTGAGGCTCTTAAAGAAAAGTAACTTACCGGTAATCGCAAGATCCATGTGAGTGACTTCCCAGCGGTTGTATCCCACGTCTGACTGGTCGACTTGAAAATGTCCACCAGGATTCAGATGACCGAGAATTCCCCAGCCGAAGCCGACTTCCTTCACCAGCTTGCCATCGATTCTGGCAAGACGATGCTGGTTGGCATCGATCAGAAGAGTTCCCTCCATGCCGGTGAGCACTAGTTCCACGCGTGACGGCGGAGTGTAGCGCGGGTTGGGACGAAATTTCAGACGTACGAGTTCATCGCCGGGCTTGCCCAAGCGTTCCTTGCCCACTTCAGTCCCATCCGGTTGGTAAAGAAACGCGTCGGGCAGGGCCTTCATGATTCGCGCCGTGCGATCGGCGTCTTCTCTTTCGTCCTTGATTTTTTTCTTCAGCTCCTCGGGATTCTTGACGAACCGTTCTATTCGGCCGATTTCCGCCTGGCGTTCTTTCGGGGTGAGTGGCCGGTCATTCACGGCGATCACCATTCCAGCCATGGCCTCGCGAGTTTCCACCAGCAACTTTGTCTGGGAGCCTCGCGGGGTTTCTTTCCGCTCGATGAACATAAACTTCACTCGCTCATTGGCGGGTCTGACTTCGTTCTGGACTGTCTTGCGAACCAATTCAACCGGAGATTCACTCTTGGGTTGCTGCGCCAATGTCCACGGCACACTGCTGAGAGCGAGTGCGAATGGCAAAATTCGAAGAACTGGACGGGTGCGAAGTCTCATGTTGCGCAAGCCCCTACGTAATATTAGACGAGAGCAGGTCCCATTCCTGTTGTCCGACATCTGGAAAGATACTCCGGCTGGGCTGATAGTGAAAAATAGCCGGATTCAGTTGCTCCGATTACTGGGTTGGGTTGCCCAGACGAGGCCGGTGCGCTATAGTCTGCCCGACTCAGGTGCTTGTCTCCGGTTGTCGAAAGCGGGGCGAAACTGGCAACTATCCGTTTGCCTATTCACCGGTGTTTTTCTGGCTGCCCGTCAAGTCGCAAAGTGATTTAGAATCCAGTATTCCCGCTTGCGTTCCGCGGTAAGCAAGTCCCAAGGAGGCCACGTCATGGACACGCCGAAGACGGCGGAGTTTGCGCATATCGGTAAATCTGTCATTGTCAAAGGAGACCTTACGGGCAGCGAAGATCTTTATGTCGATGGCCAGGTCGAAGGCAGTATCAACCTTCAGGGCAACAGTTTGACGGTTGGTCCTAACGGGCAGATACGCGCCAACGTAAGCGCCAAAACCGTAATCGTGCAAGGCAAACTGGAAGGCAACATCAATGCCACGGAGCGGGTGGACTTCAGAAAATCCGCGATCGCCGTAGGCGACGTGATCACTCAGAGAGTGGCCATTGAAGAGGGTGCCTACTTCAAGGGCAAAGTCGATATCGGAAAGCCCGAGAGCCCCGGCGGAAGATCCGAGTTCAAAACCGATCGCGACACGGTTTCTCCAGTCGCGAACCGGGCGGCTGCAGGCACGGGTTCGCCCATTCCGGGAGTTACTGGAAAAACTCCGGTAACCGATATCAAGAAGGTTTGATCGGCCCCTGCTGCCCGCTCGCGCTATATTAAAGTGCACAGCTAGGACCGGGGCCAGGAAGTTTTATGGCATCCGTCGCGCATAGTTTCATGAAAATCTTTCGAGGTTCATCCGCCGGCCCGGACCAGATCGCCGCGCCGGCTCAGAAAAGTAAGCGGCTTACCCGACGCTCTAGTGGCTTGGCCGAACTGGCCAAATCCTTCGCATCGGAAGAGCCTCTGTGTGTGCTCGATCTCGGTTCTACTTCTGCCGCCAATATTCGCTATCTGACTGGGCGTGGGCACAAGCTCTACAGCGAAGATCTGCTGGTAGCCTCAACCGAGCCGTCGCTCGCGACGAAAGACGAGGCAGGCAAGCCAGCCCTGGATAGCAAGCGATTCCTGTCGGACAATCTGGCCTACGGCCCCGGGCAATTCGACGTGGTGCTGTGCTGGAATCTGGCTGATTACCTGGATGAAAGTCTGGTCAAGCCGGTAATGGGACGCTTGTGGTCGCTGATGAAACCGGGTGGCATGCTTCTCGCCTTCTTCCATACTCACGAAGCCGGCCCCGACGCCCCTTGCTATCGCTATCACATCGTCGAGGGCGATATTCTGGAAATGCACCATGTCGATCCTCGCCGCGAAGTGCGCAAGGGCCCTACCGGTGTATCACACACCACCATCGGCACCGGAGTTCGCTTGCAACGTGTCTTCAATAATCGTCACATTGAAAATCTCTTCCGTGATTTCAGTTCCATCAAATTCTTTCTGGCGCGGGATCATATCCGCGAAGTGCTCGTAATCAGATAGACCTCTCCAATTTTCCTTCTAACCAACTGTTTATTTCTACTGGACGGAATCAGCGAGTCTTGCGCACCATGTATCGCGCAATGGACGGAGCCTTAGTCAGAAGGAACAACAGTGGAATTCGGACCACTTTCGGCAGCACTAACATTCGCCGCAGGATCGACGACGCGCGAAAGACTAGCGCAAGCCGTTGTTCGTATGCTTCGCAATAGCGCTGCACTGCATGTTGCAGGGCAGATTCACCGGCAAAGAATGGAATCAGGCACCCGGCGGCCAGCGAGCCGCTGCGAACCGCCAGGGAAATACCGTCCCCCACAAATGGATCTACAAAACCGGCCGCATCTCCTGCCATCAAGACGCCGTCGCGCTCAGGCTGCGGCTTGTGAAAGATGAGTGGCGAGGTACTTACCGGATCGCTCAACGGTCGCCATCGCAGGCTTCGCTCCCGTAAGGCATCATGACGCGTAAAGACTTCCGGCAAGGTACTGGCAACGTCAGCACGCACCATGGCACAAGCATTCACGCGCCCATTTCCTGAGTGCGCGCCGTTGACCTCGACGGGTTGTACCCCGCAATATCCGCCATCGAAGAAATACAAATCCACCGAAGAGTTAGGAAAGGGTTCTGCAAAATGCGCTTTGAGGCCAATCCATTTCTCAATTTGTTCTGTCTCGCCTGCGCGCGCATTCAAGTTTGACCAGCGGCCTGACGCGTTAATCACGGCACGCGATTCAAACTCTCCTGCGCTAGTGACGACGCGAAAGGGACCGCTGCCGCTGATGCTTTGTACGGTGACTTGCTGCCAGGCATCCACGCCCGCTCTCTCAGCCGAATCCCAAAGCGCCAGGTCGAGATCCAGCCGGGCAATGCTTGCGGCAGGCGGATCTACAACTGTGGAAAGTGTGCGATCGTCGAGGAAAAGACGGGCACCGGGAATTTGAACCGCATCGCGCAGCAGGCCTGACTGCTGGGAATCAAGCAACGTCTTTAGCAGACCAAGAGATTCAGCCGAGACAAATTCGCCGCAAACCTTGTGCCGTGGAAATTTGCCGCGTTCGAGTAGCAGGACACGCCGCCCATTGCCGCCCGCAACAATCGCCGCAGCAGCGCCTGCTGGGCCGCCACCGATAACGATCAGGTCATATTTGCCTGCAGATGACATCGAGCTGCTTACTTCCAAACCATCACACCCATGCGAAACAAATAGTGGCGATGGATTTCTACCCGCGCTGCACTGGTGCGCTTCAGCAAATCCCGTATCTCCGCTGTCGTGTATGCCTGACGCACCGATGCCGGTGCGTCGTGATGGGTGAGCCGACTGCGGAACAACGGAAGTCCAGCGTACACCAGCGCCAGATGCATTGGATGCCGCACCACGTCATTGATGAGTACAGCCGTGCGGGACACTCGGAGAGCTTCATTGACCGACTGTATGACTTGCTCGGGCGACAGATGATGCAGGAAAATAACCGAGCCAACTAGATCAAAACTGGCGTCACGAAAGGGAAGTGCGAGGACGTCCCCAGCTATTGCGCGATTTCCGTTTACCAGATGAGAAGGGGCGCGATCCAGCAATGTAACTTTAAGCTCAATCCCATCATGCACCAGTTTTTGCCGAGCTCTTTCCGGTACATACCCGCTTCCGGCGGCAACTTCCAGCATGGAAAGGGAAAGCACGCCAAGTTTTTGCGCCACTCGGCGGATCATCGAAGTCGTGGTCGAGATGCCGCCAAACCAGCGATTGATTCGATTCAGGTCGGAAAGTGATGCGGCAATCTCGGCGGGCGAGCCGGAATCGGTGTCCAGCAGTTCTGGGATGGCGACTCGCTTCATGTAAGCGCCGGCGTCCCGCCGGCTTGGCCAGGTGATAGATAGCCCCCAACGTGCCGGCTAGACGCCGACCTTACCTAAACTTCGGCCAATTCCTCTTCCAGCAATTGCTTGTTGTAAAGGTCGGTGTAGTAGCCGTTCCGGCTGAGAAGTTCGTCGTGCGTTCCCAGTTCTACGATCTGGCCTCCATGCAGCACGGCGATCATGTCGGCGTTGCGCACGGTGGAAACACGGTGTGAAATAAAAATCGTAGTGCGATCCTGCATGATTTCGCGCAGATGATTCAGGATCTTGTCTTCGGTGTGAGTGTCTACGCTGGAAAGGGCATCATCAAGAATCAGGATACGCGGATTGCGGATAATCGCGCGCGCAATCGCAGTTCGTTGTTTCTGGCCACCGGAAAGCGTGATACCGCGCTCGCCCACTAGCGTTCGGTACTGCTCGGGAAAGTTCTCAATTTCCGTGGCGATGTTGGCGGCCTCGGCTGCCGAGTGTACATCCTGATCGCTGGCGTCTTCTTTACCGAAGGCAATATTTTCGCGTACGGTTTCGCTGAACAGGAAAGTCTCCTGCGGGACGAAACCAATATTGCTCCGCAGAAAGTCGAGCGGATAATCGCGCACCGGTTTACCGTCGATCAGTACCGTCGCTGGCGAAGCATCGTAGATGCGGGGAATCAGGCTGACCAGAGTCGTCTTTCCGGACCCAGTAGGACCCACGATGGCCAGGCTGCTGCCCGCCGGAATCCGCAGGTTCACGTTATGCAGGACCGGCGTCCTGTTGTAAGCGAAGTTAAGCCCGCGAAACTCGATCTCCCCACGCATTTGTGCGGCGTGTGCAGGGCGGGTGCCCTCGCCCGCCGCCGTTACCTCGACACTATCTTCGATCTCCGGCTTCTCCACCAAAATTTCGTTGATACGCGCCATGGACGCTGTTCCACGCTGAAAGATATTGATCACCCAGCCTAAGGCAATGATCGGCCAGGTAAGCTGCACCATATAGGTGTTAAACGCTACAAAATCTCCCACGCTCATGTGCCCGTAGAGTACTTCCCGTCCTCCCAACCAAAGCACTAGCACTATGGCTAGTCCCAGCATGGTTTCGAGAGTGGGCCACAGCATTCCCATCAGACGTACGAGTTTCAGGCTGCGCGCGATGTACTCCTGGTTGGACTTTTCAAAGGCGGCGATTTCGGCATCTTCCTGTACGTAGGCCCGGATGACGCGGGCTCCGGAGAAATTCTCCTGAGCGCGAGCGGAGATGTCAGAAAACATCGCCTGGATTCTCTCGAAGCGTTCATGAATTCGTTTACCGAAATACTGCACCACGATGCTGACCACAGGCAAAGGCAGGAAGGCGTATAACGTCAACTTCGAACTAATGGACAGCATGAAGGCCAGCGCTCCGGCTGTGAACACGATGGTGTTCGCCGAATACATGATCGCCGGTCCCAGCAACATGCGTACCGCATTGAGGTCATTGGTGGCACGGGCCATGATGTCGCCGGTGCGCGTACGTTGATAAAAAGAGTAAGAGAGGCCTTCCAGATGCTTGAACAGATCATTGCGCAGATCAAATTCGATTTCGCGTGAGACTCCGATGACGACCCACCGGGTCAGGAATTGGAAGATGCCCTTGGTGGCGGCTACGGCGAGCAGAAGCAACGCGTAGGTGGCGAGCTTATGTCGGGTGACGCCCAAATGCATGTCGTCCACTGCGCGACGGATTACTTGTGGAAAGAGAATCCAGATTCCGTTGTTGCAGAAGACGCAGATTGTCCCAATGATGTAGCTACGGCGGTATTTCTTCAGGTAGGGAAGTAGTGGGCGCAGGCTTTTGAGCAGCATGTGCTTTTATAGATGTGATTCTAGCAGCCCAAGCTTCAGGAAGTGGAACACGTTTACCCAACACAAACAGGTGGCCCGAAGGCCACCTCTTTATCATTGCGGAGGTAAACTCTGCGGCTGGTTATTCGGCGGCGTCGCCGGCGGCACATTGGTCGGCTGAGTTGTCGCGCCAGCCGGGACATTGGGAACGCTGGTCGCCGGTTGCGCGGGATTTGCCACGCCCGCAGTCGTTCCAACGGCTTGCCCAGTGACAACCAAATCCACACGACGGTTGAGTTGCCGCCCGGTAGCGGTTGCATTGGTGGCTACGGGCTGATCCATTCCGAAGCCGCGCGATTCGATGTCGGTGGACTTTACACCTTGCTGGACCAGGAAGTCCCGTACCGCGGCTGCGCGTTTTTCGGAGAGTTGCTGGTTAAAGTCAACTCCGCCGACGTTATCGGTATGACCTTCCACCTGTACGTGCAGGTCGGGATATGCCATTAGAATTCCAGCGACCTTCGCCAGTCTCTCTCTTGCTCCCGGCTTGAGCGTGTACTTGCCGGTGTCGAACAACACGTCGGGCATATCCACGATCAGTCCCCGCGCGGATTCCCGCGTCTGCAAGACCTGATTCAGCTGCTGCAGGAGGCGAGCCCGAGTCTGCTCTTTTTCCTGCTCCGCCTGAAGCCGTGCTTGTTCTGCCTGGGCTCGGGCCTGATCTGCCTGCTGGGCTGCCAGTTGGGCCTGCTGCGCCTGCGATTGCGCAGTTTGCTGCTGAGCCAGGGCGTCAGCCTTGGCGGCTTCGGCTTCCTGGCGGGCGCGGTCCGCATCTGCTTTTGCCTGTTCCGTGGTCTGACGATCACGCTCCGCCTGCTCGCGTTGACGCGATTCCTGCTCGGCTTGGGCTTTGGCTTCCGCTTCCTGTTGCTGTGCCTGTTCAGCCCGCTCGCGCATGGCCGTACGCTCCGCGTCCTGCTGTTCCTGCTGACGGCGCTCGAGGGTCAGTACTCGCGCATCTTCCGCCGCCTGTGTTGCTCCACGAGCGACAGTGGATATCGCTTTCCCACTTTGTTCGCGGCGCAGATAATCCTCGGCGCGGGCCAGGAAGTCTTCCGCTTTGCGCATGGTGTCAGCTGCGTAGCGATCTCCCCCCTCCGCCTGGGCGATGGCGACAGCGTTGCGCGCTTGCAGCAAATCGTTTGGAGTCTTGGGGTCTGCGGTGCTGGAGGCAAGCTTCGCCGCTGTGATGTCAACCGTATATTGCCCACGTTCGACTACGTCGAATTTGGTGTCGATAGGCTGCTCCCAACCTTTTGTGTTCGACTTTACGACGTTTTCGAGAACCACCATATCGCTCGGCCGGGTTACGGAAAAATACGGCTCGGCCGTGACGATGACGCCGAAGGCTTGCAGGTCGGTGCTCACCCTCACCGAGGACTTCCCATTTTCAGGGACAATCTCGCCCAGGCTGACGGGACGACCCTCAGGGGTGATGGCCCACAATACATACGTCAGGTATTCGGGTGCCAGGTTGCGGGATGGCCGTAGATGCTCAAAATCGGCATTGATTTCAATTCTGCCGGTCCTGCTTTCCACCTTGGCGTGGCCACTGGCCTCCGGCATTAGATCCGTTCCGCGGAAATCCAGGCTGGTTGCGCCGCTATGGTGGCGGTAATTCACCGCCTTGGTGGTGCGGGACAGCACCTTCACCCGGAAAACGGGCGTGTGGTCCATAGGCTCAACCGATGTGGTTTGCTGCTGGTTGGCGTCGGGCTGCTGAGCAAAAAGCGCGGCACTCAGGAATGGGACTGCAAGGGAAAAAAAGCTTTTACGCATAAACCACACCCCGCGGACAGAATCCGGCATTGCGCTTGGATGAGCGCTGGAGACTTAGGGTTTGCCCGCCGGACTATGCCGGAAAGGCCAGGCTTTCGGATTGGAGTTCAGAATGAATCCTGCCGGAAGGTGACTAGGCAGGCCACCAGGATAAGAACAATCCAGCTTAGGAAGAAAAACTGGCTCAAGTCCATTAGAGATGAGTAGAGCAGATCCATAGAGCTAGTGGTCAGTGGTCAGGGGCCAGTTGCCAGTCGAGCGTACTGCCTCGCTGACCATTGAGCACTGGCCACTTCTTGTTCGGCGCTGCAAGTGCTCTTTTCCGGTGAGACGTTTGTAATTCGCCAGAATTTGCGTCACCGCATTTAGCCGGCCGAGACTAGTTAAGTGCAGATCGGTGAGCGCCTCATCGATCTGCGCTATCCAGCATTCCACCGCTGTTTCAACTCCAGATGCCATTTCTCTTGCAACAGCATCAACGAAGTCGCTTGTGCTCACCACGCGAGTACCCGCCTTTCCTTGATGTGTGGTCAGTGGTTAGTGGGCTCGACTGATAACTAAGCACTGACCACTGATCACTTGCTCTTAAAAAAAGGGGAAGGCTCCCAGACCTTCCCCAGGCTGCTCACTACTGGTTTGGTGTCTGGTCAGGTTGCTGATTCTGCTGTCCCTGGTGGTGCCTCATGAAACCATGCTCGTGTTTGCTCATGAGTTGGGTCATCTTGGTTTTCTGCTCCGGAGTCAGGATCTGGAACAACTGAGAATGTATGCGCGCTTTCTCCACGATAAGGTCAGTCATGGTCTGAGCCTGTTGCGATGCCACGCTGCGAACCTTGGCTTCGTCGAAGGTGCTGCTGGTTTCGAGCTGCTTCAATGCCTCATGTCCCTGTTTCATTTGCTGGGACAACGAGTCAAGCGTGGGCTTTTCTTTGGCAAAGATCTCTTTGGCTTGAGCTTGTTGCGCTTCGTTAAGGTTCAGGTAGTCCGTAAGGAATCCTATGGCGTGCTCACTGAACATTCCGTCTCCATGCATGCCATGCATGTGGGCCCGCTTCACGGTTTGCGATACCCCCACTGCAACTAGCAGGATGAGGACCAGCGCTGCAATCATTATCTTGATACGATTCGATTTCATTAATCCTCCCTGAGACACTCCCGTTGCCGGGAACGTTTGTTTCTCTTTCACTTGATAAGAACACTTTGGCGGCCTTGACGCGGTAAAGAGTCGGTCAACAGGAGTAAAGTTTTGTAAAGCGCACCCCAAGCGTCACCCTTGCTGTTGTAGAACTGTTACGAGAACTGTGGATCGCATTCTTGTCATCGACGACGACGTGGAACTTTGCTCGCTGGTCAGCGAGTATCTCCAACCTGAGGGTTTTCAGGTTGAATCCGCCCATGATGGCGAGCGGGGTTTAGAGCGCGCGCTGAGTGGAGATCACTTGTTGATCGTCCTGGATGTGATGTTGCCCAAGCTTAATGGCTTTGAAGTGTTGCGTAGAATTCGCCGGACTTCACGCATCCCGGTGTTGCTGCTCACGGCCCGCGGCGAAGACGTAGACCGGATTGTGGGATTGGAGATCGGCGCCGACGACTATCTTCCCAAGCCCTTCAATCCTCGTGAGCTGGTCGCGCGCATTCGCGCAATTCTTCGTAGGACGAGGAGCCCTGAAGCTGGGCGTGAGACACAGATCCCCGAGATGCTGCGCGTCGGGGACATTGAACTCGATCCCGCCACTCGAACTGTACGTCACGCCGGCCAACCAGTGGATTTAACTTCAGTGGAGTTCAATCTTTTGCAAGTATTGCTGCGTGAAGCCGGCCGGGTAGTTACGCGCGAGGATCTCGCCAGCTCAGTCTTGAGCCGCAAATTCTCTCCGTTTGACCGAAGCATTGATATGCATGTCAGCAAGGTACGCAAAAAACTCGGCGACTCCGATGGTGGTTCCGACCATATCAAGACGGTCCGCGGTGTTGGTTACATTTTCGCGCGTCCTCGCGATGAAGCTCGGCGCGGAGCGAAATGAGAAGCCTGTTTCTCAAGATATTCCTTTCCTTCTGGCTGGCACAGGCGTTGTTTCTGGTGCTGGCAACCCTGGTGACTTTGGCCATACGCCAGCAAGCGGAGTCCGCCTGGGAAGCGGAACAAGCCCAGATCCTCAGCCAGGCAGTTCAGACTTATGAAACTGGTGGACAAGCAGCTCTCGCGCAGTATCTCGACCAGGTACGTCAGTCGCAAGGTGTACGGGCTTACCTATTGGATGAAAATGATCAGGAACTTTCGGGACGCAGATCGCGCGATTGGGCGAAAGACGGAGAACACAGACGTCCCCGTTCATCTCGCGGAGGTTTTCTAGGATGGATGGCAGCGCGTCCCCAGCGCCAGTCCATTACTTCCGCCAGCGGACATCGCTATACGTTGGTCATGTTTCCACCTCCTCACGGACCTTTTGGAGATCTGGGAATACATGGACTGGGAATCTTCATCGCAATTCTTTCTTCCGGCCTGGTGTGTTACCTGCTTGCCAGATACTTAACCTCTCCGGTGGTCCGCCTCCGGGCCGCAACCCAAAAGTTGGCTGCGGGAGATTTGACGGCCCGCGCGGGCGTGCCTCCACCTGGCCGGCACGATGAAATCGCCGAACTGGTGCGCGATTTCGACACTATGGCGGATCGCCTCGAAACATCAGTGAAGGCGCAGGCGCGATTACTGAATGATATTTCTCACGAACTGCGATCCCCACTCGCGCGTTTGAACGTAGCGCTGGGACTGAGCCGCCAGCGAAGTGGACCCGAAGCTCAAAGCGCGCTGGAACGCATCGAGCTCGAAGCCAATCGCCTGAACGAGCTGATTGGGAGACTGCTGACGATTGCGCGCCTTGAAAGCGGCGATCAGGCCATGAAGAAAGTCTCCATCCGCCTGCAGGAGCTGATCCGCGAAATTGCGCAGGACGCCGACTTCGAAGCTCAAAGCCGCAAATGTCGTGTCGACGTAACCAAGGTGGATGACTGCATGGTGATTGGAGATCCTTCGTTGTTGCGCAGTGCGATCGAAAATGTGGTTCGCAATGCAATCCAGTACACGCGCGAAGGCACGGACGTGCAGATCGGCTTGGAGTGCAGGCAGGGAACGTATGGAACGGAAGCTGTCATCAAGATTTCTGACTCTGGTCCCGGCGTGCCTGCGGAAGCACTCGACAAACTGTTTCGGCCGTTTTATCGCATCGACGACGCTCGCGGCCGGCAAACGGGTGGTGTTGGATTGGGCCTGGCCATCGCGGAACGCGCCGTTCGCTTGCATGGTGGAACTATCCAAGCCAGCAATCGAAGCGAGGGCGGTCTGATGATTGAAATCCGGTTGCCCGCACTCCCAGCTAAAAATGAGAATGGTTGAAGCCGCAGGCGTGCCCAGGCAACTTTCAGACGTCCCGCCGGTTCCAATCACTGTCTGAAGTTTGCTCTTACCATGCATTCCTGATACACAAATTGAGGTTATCCTGAACCCTTTTCATGAACTCTGAGGAGAAAGAATGCGGATGAAGTCTGGCAGTTGGGTTGGGTTTCTGATTCTGGTCGGGCTGGGCTTACTGACCAGCTGTTCTACCAAAAGCTCCACTTCATCAGGAACGGGCGCGCTTTTCGTGACTACTCAGGGCGATGCTTTAGTTTCACCTTTCAGTGTGGACCTCCGCAAAGGCAGCATCACCGCAAACGGTACCGGCGTTGCTACCGGCGTCACACCATCAGCCATCGTTTTGACTCCATCGGGCGACGCGGCTTTTGTCGCTAACCGGGACTCTAATGACATTTCTCGCTACACTGTAAAATCGGACAATACCCTGCTGGCGGTTAGTGGTAATACTCCGGCGGGGGTCACGCCGGTAAGTATGGCGATCGATTCCGCAGGTCACTTCCTATTTGTAGCTAACCGCGGATCGGATGACATCTCCGTGTTTTCTATCAGCTCGGGTGCTGGACTGACCGAAATCCCTGGATCCCCATTTCCTGCGGCGGCGAGTCCGGTTTCGCTTGCAATCACTCCTTCCGGCAGTTTGTTGTACGTGGCTAACAACGTCAGCGGGACGGTCTCGGGTTACTCGGTGAACTCGACATCCGGAGCGCTTTCGTCCGTACCGGGTCCGCTGTTCACGGCGGGGACAACTCCTTCCGGCGTTGCGGTGACTCCCGACGGAAAATTCTTGTACGCCACGAACTCAGGTTCAAATAACGTCTCTGCCTTCGCCGTCAATTCCGATGGCAGCTTGACTCCGATCTCGGGATCTCCCTTCTCAGCGGGCGTCGGTCCTCTCTCGCCCGCTGTGGACCATTCCGGAAAGTTCCTTTACGTCGCCGATCAGCAATCCAATCAGGTCTCGGGATTCTCGATCAGCTCGAGCACAGGAATTCTCACGGCACTCTCTACCCCAAGCATCTCCACTGGAGTCAGTCCAGTCTGGCTCGCGATTCATCCTGGGGGGCAGTTTCTTTACGTGGCGAATAACGGTGCGGCATCGATCTCCGCGTACACCATCAACACCACTAGTGGAGTTCTGGGTGTGGTGGGTTCTTCGTTTACGACTGGCGGCCAGCCTTCAGCGCTTGCATTGAAATAATTTGAGTTTGGACTAGAAGATTTTAGGTGGGCACTTTCAGGATTAAATACCCACCGGTCAACCCAAAGATCAGGTCGGGCGCCCACGCAGCCAGTATCGGCGGTAATTGGCTGACGTTCCCCATGGCCTCGAACAAATTCGAAACCACGGTGTATACCGCAGCAATCCCCACGGCCACGGCGACGCCGGTGACCGCGCCGCGCTTCGAATGGGTGAGCGAAAAGGGAATTGCCAGCACTGCCATAACCAGGGCGATGAATGGAAAAGCGAACTTCTTCTGCAATTGCACTTTTAGCCGGACCACGTCAAAGCCACTCTGCTGCAGATCGTGGATGTAGCGCCGCAGCTCTTCGTAATTCATTTCGGAAGACTGTTTTACTTCCTTCTTGAAGTAGAGGGGGGGCTCATTGATGGCGGGGAATGTGGACACGTCGAAGGTCCGGAAGTTGCCGATGGCGGGGCCACGCAGATTACGCTCCCAGCCCTGTTCGCAAATCCAGCGTTGCAACCTGTCCTCCCAATGCGCCCGCTCGGCGTAGACCCGATGAGTCAACTGAAAACTTGCGGGATCAAATTGGAATACCGAAAGATTGCCGAACTGGTCTCGTTCTGAATCGAAGAATTGATAATAGTAGATACTGGAGTGCTGCCCGAAAATCCATTTGCGCTCGGGGTTTAGATAAGTCTGCGCTGGTTTGCCTTTGATCAAATTGCGCAGCGCGTCCTGCCGTTTGTTGGCGTGTGGCAGATAGAACTGATCGAAGAAAAAAAGCCCGGCCGTGAGCAGACTTGCAGCTATCAATACTGGCACAACGATGCGGTAAATGCTGATCCCTGTGGCTTTGATGGCAGTGATTTCGTTGGAGCGCTGCATCAAGCCGAAGGTGATGAGCACGGCAAGCAATACGCACAACGGAGTGATGTTGTAGACAAAATAAGGTGAGACGCTGAGCAGGTATTCTCCCACTACAAGGGGGGAGACTTGATTTCGCAGAATATCTCCCAGCAGTTCGAAAAGAGTGAAGACCAAAAGCAACATCAGAAATGTGGCCGAAATCATCAGCAAATAAGCGATGAAATCGCGCATCACATAGTCGTCCAGAATCATGGGGAAGCGGGCACTGAATACACGCCACCGGCTGGTCGCGCGTTTGAAGGCATCTTCCGGTGGGCTGGGGCGGATCAAGATTCCTCCGCCCTCATTGAGTCCCGCTTTGAAGGGATGCCACAGGTTACGCAGTGGTGCGACGTCGAAAGGTTTCGCCAGCCAGACACCCAAACCAGGGGAGACCCTCCCTTGTCGTGCCAGTGAAACTCCTATCAGCGAAAACGAGTAATAAGCAAATACCAGCAAAATGGTGAGAACGAAACCCGTCGACTTGCCGCCTTTTTTCGACGACAGGCCCAGCGGAATTCCTACCAGGGCGAGTACAAGGCAGGCGGTCGGAAGCGCAAAGCGGCGATGAAATTCGATCCAGTACCAGCGCGCCTGGTATTTTTTTACCCGGGCTGCCTCGACCGCCAAATCCCCCGTGCCTAACTGCGCAACTGGCACTGCTGCCTGTTCGTCCTTGTTTTCATTCTGCGGTACTTGGATGGGGATATCTGTCTGCTGGAAAGTTGAGACCTGGTATTGATCGGGAACCTTGGGATCCGTCTCGTGGGTCGCGCCATTGCTCAAGTGCAGGTGAAGCGTGTCCATATCCTGGCTCACCAGGATGCCTTGCTGTGCCAGCGTGATCCGCGGCGCAGACGGATTACTGATATCGGCGATGAACACTCCTTTCCAGATGGCTGCGCCTTGGGCACTCTGTACGTCCTGGACATAAAGCACGAGTTGAGGAAAACCTTCATAAAACACGCGTGGCTGGATCTCAAAGGAAGCCTGAGAACTCTTAAGCCGATCCTGCAGGCGCCCGAGGGCCGCCTGCGATCGAGGCGCCAGGTAAACACTGTTAACCAGCGCCAGCAGCCATGCGGCGACAGCAAAAATAGAAACGATTCGAAGGAAGGTCCACACGCCGATACCGCTGGCCCGCATGGCGGTGATTTCGCTATCGGCGGCCAGGCGGCTAAGGCCGATTAGGATCCCTACCAGGGCACCCATCGGAATGGTGTAGATCAGCGCGACCGGCACGGTGAAAAAGAAAATTTCGGCAACGCTGGGCAGCGGTGCGCTATTGCGGACGACCAGTTCCAGCAGTCGCCCCAAATCGCGAGTGAACAACACAAAGGTGAACACCCCCGCCCCGATGAGGGCGTGCGAGGTAATCTCGCGCAGGATGTAGCGGGTCAGAATCCGCATGGGTGCCGGTCAGTCTTTCGGTCTCATGAAATTCACAGCTCTTCCTCGGAATGAAAGTGAGTCTAGCATGACGTCGCCAATGAATCCTGAATCAGGAACTCGGAAGGATGTCTGGGGTGGCGTTTGGTATCTTTCGTGCAAGGACATTCACGATTTCTTCGTTCAGATGTTGCGGAGAGATCCTGAAGGGCCAGAGCCCTCCCCTTATGAACCGCTCGACACTGCTATGCGTGGATGACGACCCTGGCATTCGTGAATTATATGCAGCGATGCTAGGTACATACGAATACGAAGTGCTGGTAGCCGAAGGTGGTCATCAGGCTCTCGACTTGTTTCGTTCCAAAGTAAAAGAGATTGACGCTGTTATCTCCGACTATGAAATGCCGGGAATGAACGGGGCTCAGCTCGCCGCTGAGCTAAAAAGCTACGATCCCGACATTCCTGTGATCGTGATCTCAGGGTCCTTGCCGATTTTGGAACAAACTCCCTATTTTGTGGATGCTGCAGTTCCTAAAGGCGCATCGGTGGAAAAGATTATCGATAACATTGAGGCTCTGCTCGAGGCACGACGCGCCGGACATGCTTCCGCTGGATTGTCACGGAAGATGCCACCTGATTGAATCCGAAGGTCACGATGCGTATGTAAAAGCGTCCTCATGTGCCAATAGCTCGGCATCAGTGACGGCTATTCGGCTTTGAGAAAGACTGTGGACAGCGGGGGCAGCGTCAGATTGAGCTGATAAGGGCGCCCGTGCACAGGTCCAGGCTCCGCGGTTCGGCCCCCTAAGTTTCCCAGCCCGCTGCCACCGTACTCCGCAGCATCGCTGTTTAGAAGTTCCCGCCAAAAGCCGGCGGAAGGAACTCCCACTCGATAGCTTTGCCGCGGCACTGGGGTGAAGTTGCACACGATCAATATCGTATCTTTCGGGGAGCTTCCTTTACGCAGCAAGGAAATAACGCTGGCCGCAGTGTCGTTGCAGTCGACCCATTCGAATCCGGCGGGATCACTGTCGAGCAAGTGAAGGGCAGGTTCGTTCCGGTAGAGGCGGTTCAGTTGCTCAACCCAGGTTTGAGCTCCTCGATTCAGCGGCGATCCTAACAGATGCCAGTCGAGGCTGCGGTCGTGCGCCCACTCGCGTCCTTGTCCGAACTCGCCGCCCATGAATAGCAGCTTCTTGCCGGGTTGCGCGTACATGTATCCGAAGAGCAGACGAAGGTTGGCGAACCTCTGCCACTCGTCGCCCGGCATTTTATTGAGCAGGGAGCCCTTGCCGTGGACAACTTCATCGTGCGAGAGCGGCAGCACAAAGTTTTCTGTGAAGCCATACAACATCCGGAACGTAAGCTGATTGTGATGATAGCGTCGATGAATGGGATCATGCGAGAAGTAGAGCAGGGTATCGTGCATCCATCCCATATCCCATTTCATGCCAAAGCCAAGACCACCGATGTAGGTGGGCCGCGATACCATGGGCCAGGCCGTCGATTCTTCGGCGTAGGTCTGAATTCCGGGATGCTCCTTATAGACTGCCAGATTGAATTGTCGAAGGAAATCAATAGCCTCTAAATTTTCCCGGCCGCCATACTTATTCGGAATCCATTCGCCGTGCTGGCGCGAATAGTCGAGGTACAACATGGAGGCCACCGCATCCACTCGCAATCCGTCGGCATGGTACTTGTCCAGCCAGAACATAGCGCTTGAGAGCAGAAAGCTGCGAACTTCATTCCGTCCGTAATTGAAAATGAAAGTCTTCCAATCAGGATGAAATCCTTTGCGCACGTCGGCATGTTCGAACAGATGTGTGCCATCGAAATAAGCCAAACCATGCGCATCGGAAGGGAAGTGCGAGGGAACCCAGTCGAGGATCACGCCAATCCCATGCTGGTGCAGATAATCCACCAGGTACATGAAATCCTGCGGCGTACCGTAGCGCGAGGTAGGCGCGAAATAGCCAGTGGTCTGGTATCCCCAGGAACCATAGAACGGATGTTCCATCACTGGCAGCAGTTCAACGTGGGTAAACTGCATGTGGTTTACGTACTCCGCCAAGCGCGGCGCCAGCTCGCGATAATTTAACGAACGGTTATGCTCCTCTGGAACCCGCATCCAGGAGCCGAGATGGACTTCATAAATCGAAATCGGGGCCTGCAGCGAGCTTCTCGCCGGACGTTGGACCATCCATTCCCGATCGTTCCATTTGTAAGTTAGATCCCAAACAACTGAAGCCGTGCGTGGCGGGTTCTCGTGAAAAACTCCGAATGGATCCGCTTTGTCGCCCACGTAGCCCTGATTGTGCGAGACGATGTGAAACTTGTATAAAGCTCCCTGGTTCACTCCGGGCAGAAAGCCTTCCCAAATGCCGGAACTCGCACGGGCTCGCAGCGGATGAGAGTCAGGATTCCAACCATTGAAGCTGCCCATCACGGAAACTTGGCGAGCATTCGGCGCCCACACACTGAAGCTGGTACCGGCTTGGCCACTTACATTGTTAAGGTGAGATCCGAGCTTGTCGTAAATACGGTAGTGATTGCCTTCATTGAAAAGATAGATATCCTGATCCGTCAAAAGACTGACGTCAGCGCGACGCTCCGCAACCTGAATTATTTCGTTAGGCATTTTCAAGTCCTGCCCGCAGCCTCACTAGTGTACCGGAGTAGGGGCGCGTCACATGCTAGACTGCCAGTTCGCCCCATGTTTTGCCTTTTTGGGGCGAACTAATATCAATGCCTGTTTTACGCGTCATCATTCTCTGGCACCAGCATCAGCCTTTTTACAAAGACCTGGTCTCTGGCGAATATCGTCTGCCCTGGGTTCGCTTGCATGCCCTCAAAGATTATTTCGGCATGGTCAAGCTGCTCGACGAATTTCCCAACGTCCACCAGACTTTCAATCTCGTTCCTTCGCTCATCACCCAGATCCAGGACTACGTTTCTGGAACCGCGCAGGATCCCTTTCTGCAGGTAGCGGCCAAGCCAGCGAAAGATCTTACTCCCGAGGAGCGCCGCTTCGCCCTGCAGTATCTTTTCCAGGCTAACCCGGTTCACATGATTGGCCGCTATCCTCGTTACCGTGAACTGTGGGAGCGTTTTCGTGGCAGCGGCAGCAGCCCCGAACCAGCCGAGAAATATTTCCAGGCACAGGACTTTACCGACCTGCAAGTGCTTTCGCAGATTGCATGGTTTGACGAATTTTTTCTTCAGGACCCCGAAGTCGCTGCCCTGATTCAGAAGGGCCGCAATTACTCGCTGGATGATCAGCGCTTCGTCATCCTTCATCAGCGCGAATTACTAGCCAAAGTCCTCCCTGCACATGCGGAGGCCGCGCAGCGTGGCTTCATTGAGATCTCTACTTCACCGTTCTACCATCCGATTCTGCCGCTAATTTGTGACACCAATATGGGGGCAGTTTCCACGCCCGGATTGCCTCTGCCTCCGCATCGTTTTCGTCATCCCGAAGATGCTCGTGAGCAGCTTCAGCGCGGCCTCGATTTGCACCAGAAAGTTTTCGGTGTGCGTCCGCAGGGAGTTTGGCCTTCGGAAGGCAGCGTTTCTGAAGAAGTTCTGGCCATCGCTCAAAGTCTGGGCGTGAAATGGATGGCCACCGATGAAGAGGTCCTCGGCCGAACTCTGGGCGTTTCCTTTTCGCGCGAGGGGGATGGCCGCCTGCCTGCCGAGCCCGCCGCAAAGCTCTACAACATTCATCGTTACCAGAGCGGCCAGACCGAGATGAACATGATTTTTCGCGATCACACCATCTCCGATCTGATCGGCTTTGTCTATTCCGGCATGCCTCCGCGGGAGGCAGCGACTCACCTCATGCGAAGCATTAAGCAATCCGCGCAACCAGCTCTCGATCAAGGCAAAGACGCCGTGCTGTCAATCATTCTCGATGGCGAGAATGCCTGGGAATACTATCCTCAATCGGGTAGAGAATTCCTGCGGCGTTTTTACGATGCTCTACAGCGCGAGCCCGGTGTCGAAGCCGTCACGGTATCCGAGGCGATTCAGAGACACAAAGATTTCGGCCAACTCTCCTCGCTCGTCCCCGGCTCCTGGATCCATGCCAACTTCAACGTTTGGATCGGCGCCCCCGAAGACAATCGCGCCTGGGATTACCTCCACCACGCCCGCAATTTTTACGACCAAACCTCAGCCGGCGCAACCGAGCCACAGCGCAAACTGGCATTTGAAGAGATCTTGATTTCCGAAGGCAGCGATTGGAATTGGTGGTACGGGCCCGAGCATCACTCAGCTAACGATCGCGACTTCGACGAACTTTACCGCAAACATCTCTCCAACGTTTATCAAGCTCTCGGCGCGCGTCCGCCGGATTATCTTGCGCAGCCCATCATGGCCGGCATGGCGCGGCCCGCGTTTCTTCACCAGAGCGCCTACATTCATCCTCGAATCACCGGCGACATGGTGCGTTACTTCGAGTGGATGGGTGCGGCGGTC
>MNGW01000147.1 GCA_001918935.1 Acidobacteriales bacterium 13_1_40CM_3_55_5
CTCCGACCCCCTGGTCCCGAACCAGGTGCTCTACCAGGCTGAGCCACTCCCCGACACATCGGAAATAGAAGCGATCGAAGCGACGCAAAAGCTTCACGGCCGCGCGCACCGCTTCGTCAAGTATAGCATTCGCTATTGTTTCCCCGCTCTTTCCAGAATTGACTCTCGCAGGCTTATTCAATGTCATCTGATACGTTCCAGTCGTCGAAGCAACGGTTCGGCGCGAGGTTTCCTATAGAATGTGTTTTCCGTTCTGCACATTCGAGTCATGATCGCACTTACGGCTGCAACGCTGTTTACGCCACTGGAACGTATCGAGCAGGCCTTGCTGCTGCTGGAGGACGGTGTCATCCGTGAGGTGAGGTCGCGTGCAGCGTACGAAATTCCCGGAGATTGCCGCGTAATAGATTTCGGAGACGGCATCTTTGCGCCTGGCCTGATTGACATTCACATACATGGCGCAGCCGGCCGCGACGTAATGAACGGGGATCCCGACAGTCTAGCCGCGATTGAGCGATTTCTAGCCAAGCATGCGGTGACCAGTTATCTGCCAACCACTATCACGGCGCCAGTCGATTCAACGTTGGCGGCTTTGGAGTCGTTAGCGAATGCCATCGACGCTGCGGGTAAACGCGAAGACAACGGCGAACTGCGTGCGAGGCCTCGCGGGATCCACATCGAAGGGCCCTTTCTCAGTCACGCGCACCGAGGCGTGCATCCTCCGGAAAATCTTCTGCCGCCGACGGTCGAGATGTTTGAGCAGTTCTGGGAAGCGTCACGTGGTCATATTCGCGTCATGACCATTGCTCCCGAACTGCCTGGTGCGCCGGAAGTGATTACTGAAGCCGCACGACGTGGAGTGTGTGTCAGCCTTGGTCATTCCGACGCCGATTTTCAGGCATCGCGCGCAGGTATCGCTGCCGGCGCACGCCACGCCACGCACACCTTTAATGCTATGCGGCCCCTGCGTCATCGCGATCCCGGGATTTTGGGCGCGGTGCTTACGGACTCCAATCTCAGCGCGGACATCATCGCGGATGGTTTTCACGTTGATCCTGCGATCGTGCAATTGTTTCTTCGGGCTAAAGATCCGGATCAAGCGGTATTCATTACGGATTCGACGGCGGCCACGGGCATGCCCGATGGGATCTACCGAATAGGAACGCTTGAGATGGAAGTGAAGCATGGAGTATGCCGCGTGCGCGGCACGCTTGCCGGCAGCACGCTTACGCTGGACCAGGCGGTTCGCAACGTGATGCAGTTTGCCCACTGCGACTTGGAACAGGTGTTGCGTCCCGCGACTTTGAATCCGGCTCGGGTGGCAGGGTTGGCGGGTAGGGGCATACTGGAAGTAGGAGTCGAAGCTGATCTGGTGGTACTGAGTCCCCAGGGCGAGGTAAGAAATACAATCATCTGCGGCGCGGGTATTTAGCCGCAAACTCGGGGAGCGTAGCGATGGCCGACAAAGGCAAATTTGCCCACTACATGCTCAAGGAGATTTTCGAGCAGCCGCAAGGCTTGCGTGACACGATCGCGCCGCGCGTTTCGCTCAAAGATGGAACTGTGCGCCTGGAGGAGGTTCGCATTGGCGAAGACGAACTGAAAGCGTTACGCCGAATCAATATCGTGGCCTCGGGTACCAGCCGCCACGCCGGCATGGCCGGTCAATACATGATTCAGGACCTGGTGAACGTGCCGGTGGATGTGGATTATGCCAGCGAATTTGAATATCGTAATCCCCTTATTGGGCGGGGCGAACTCACCATCGTTATCACCCAGTCGGGCGAGACTGCGGACACAACCGCCGCTCAACGCGAAGCTCGCGCTAAAGGCTCGCGCACAATTGCAATCTCCAACGTTGTGGATTCCACCATTGCTCGCGAGGCCGATGGTGTCATCTATACCCACGCGGGCCCGGAAATCAGCATCGCGTCCACAAAAGCCTTTACTGCTCAAATGGCTGTGCTGTTTCTTTTCGCACTCTACCTCGGACAGGTACGCGGGAAGTTGAGCAAAGACCAGGTGCGCCGATACATAAGCGAACTGCTTGAACTTCCGAAAAAAGTTGAAACCGTGCTCGAATCTGCCCCTGACTGTGAACGTCTGGCGGACAAATATCACAAAATGGAAAGTTTTCTGTTTCTCGGCAGGGCTAGTCATTATCCCGTCGCTATGGACGGGGCGCTGAAGCTGAAAGAGGTCTCATACGTTCATGCCGAGGGCTATCCCACGGGCGAGGTTAAGCATGGTCCTAATGCGCTGATCGACGAGAACTTGCCGGTGGTAATCATCGCGACTTGTGACCGCAACGATCTTGGCTCACTGCTGCGCTATCAGAAAAATGTGGCGAATATCAAAGGATTCAAACAACAGTCAGGACGCGTATTCGCGATTGCGTCCCAGGGTGACGAAGAGATGCGCCAGATGGCTGATCACACAATCTTCATGCCGCAGGCGTCCGAACTGCTGTTGCCAATTCTTGAGATCGTTCCGCTGCAGTTGTTCGCTTATTACATGGCCGTGCGAAAGGGTCTGGATGTTGACCGCCCTCGAAATCTGGTTAAATCGGTAACTTTGGAGTAGGACCGAAACCTAGTTGGGCTTCCGGTTTTTCCCGTCGGAAAGATATCGCAGGAGTGCCGTGTCAGCAGCGTATTTGAATTTTTCCAGGAACGACGCTTCCGGGCTTAGCACAATATCCTCGGAAGGTCTTTGCCGGATGCTTTGTCGCAATCTGTCCCCGGCTTCGGATTCATTCGTCATTATCTGCATATAGAACCAGAGAAAGTGACGCATCTGGTCGAGAGCTGATTTCAGAACTTGAAGGGAATCCATCTCCGGCAACTGGCTGAGAGCTTCCATTAATTCCGGATCTCCCGGCGCTTCCATGGCAGCGCAATTCAATTCTCGCTGAATGGCACGCAGATCCTCAGTCACTCGCAGGATTCGAATGTGGATGTCGTCGAGGTACTCGTCTTTTCCCATGTGGTCGCGGCTTTCTCGACTTCAGAAGGACAGTCCCAACATCTCACCCACCACAGCATGCGAACAGATGTCCCACGGGCATGCGCTTTAGTAATTCGCGTTACTTTGGTCTGACGGAGGCGGGTAATGGTGCGCTCGCAGCGGCACACGTGTGGAGTTTTGAGCAGTTTGTGATACAAACGCGCGGGTGCCTAGGATAGATCAAGCCGGACTGGTGCAGGCTATCGGGCGATGGAGCTTAGTCGCGCTGGTGGTGAACTCAATTATTGGCAGCGGAGTCTTCGGGCTTCCTTCCGTCCTAGCTGGGCTCCTCGGGGCCGCGAGTCCCTGGGCCGTGTTACTGGCGGGTGCCGCGGTGGGAATCATCATCGCGTGCTTCGCCGAAGTTGCTTCCCAGTTTGCTCAGGCCGGCGGACCTTATCTCTATGCCAGAGTTGCGTTCGGGCGCATGATGGGCATCCAGGTGGGATGGATGTTATGGCTCGCACTATCTCGGCGAGTTCTGGCCCAATGTCACTCGACCCGCGCCTCGATTTCTTATTCTGACGCTATTGGTGGGGGTCCTCGCATTCGTCAACTACCGCGGAGTGCGGGCTGGCGCTCAGGTCAGCAATGTTTTTACCGTGGCGAAGCTGGTGCCTTTGGCCATCGTTATTATCGCGGGAATGTTCTACTTACTGGGTGGCCACCACGACGCGCCTCGTCTGCCGTCATCCGGGGATGCAGGGGCGTGGCTGAAGGCGATGCTGCTTCTGGTCTTTGCCTATGGCGGTTTCGAAACTGCCCTGACACCGATGGCGGAGGCTAAGGATCCGCGCCGTGATACCGTTTTCGCCCTGTTTATAGCGCTCATCATCTGCACGGTCCTGTACACCTCAACTCAGTGGATCGTGATCGGCGCGCTGCCGGATGCGGCCAAGAGCGCGCGTCCCTTGGCCGATGCGGCCAGACTAATTCTGGGGAGCAAGGGAGCCGCCCTGGTTGCCATCGGCGCCCTGGTTTCTTGCTATGGATATTTGAGCGCGAAAGTCCTGGCAGTTCCTCGCGTCACTTTTGCACTGGCTGAAGAGGGTGACTTTCCGGCCTGGTTCGCGGCCATACATCCGCGATTTCGTACACCCTATTTCTCCGTTCTGTTATTTGCATTCCTGATCTGGATATTGTCGCTGTTCGGAAATTTTTCCTGGAATTTAACTCTCTCGGCGGTTGCCCGTCTTTTTTACTACGCGGTTGGATGCGCCGCTTTGCCGGTTTTGAGAAAGAAGCAGCCCGAAGTCGAACGCTTCCGGTTACCGGGCGGAACGTTCTTTGCCGCTCTTGGCGTAGTTATCTGTCTCGTCCTGATTACTCGAGTTGACTTGAGTGGATCGATCATTCTGCTGGCTACGATCGTAGCCGCGTTTATCAACTGGCTATGGGTGCGCAATCAGCCAATATCAGCACGAACATAACCGCTTCGTTCTGGAGGATTTCTTTGTTCATGAGAATGTTGAGCGTTCCGGTTCTGTTGTTGACCGTCACTTGTCTTCCCGCAATGGCCCAACGCGAACCTGTCCTGAAGCAAATCGACTTGCCGCATTCCTATTATTACCGCGAGATGTATTTACCCCAGCTCACTACTGGGCCGAGTGCTGTGGCGTGGTCGCCGGATTCGCGCTCGGTCGTGTATTCCATGGCCGGCTCCCTGTGGCGGCAGAAGCTGGATTCAACAATTGCTGAACAGTTGACCGCCGGAGCGGGCTACGATTATCAACCCGATTGCTCACCCGACGGACATTGGGTTGTGTATGCCTCCTACGCCAAAGACGTGATCGAACTGTGGGCTTTGAATCTTGATAACAAGAAAACCCAGCAGCTCACGTCGAGTGGAGCGGTCAACGTTGAACCGCGCATCTCTCCCGATGGGAAGCGTATTGCTTTCGTCTCGACATCCTATAAGGGTCACTTCCACATCTTTCTTGGTCAATTTAGCAATGGTGAACTAAGAGATGTGGAGCGCCTCACAGGAGAAAATCGAAGCGAACTGCCTCGCTATTACTACAGTCAATTCGATCACGAGATCAGCCCGGCATGGTCGCCGGACGGTTCGGAATTGATTTTCGTTTCGAACCGCGGGCACATTTATGGGACGGGTGGTTTCTGGCGCATGAAGGCGGAACCTGGCGCCGAAGCGCACGAAATACATTATGAAGAAACTACCTGGAAGGCGCGACCGGATTCTTCGCCGGACGGCAAACGACTTGTGTACGCGTCGTATCTCGGCCGGGCGTGGCATCAGCTCTGGGTGATGCCATCCCAGGGAGGAGATCCTTTTCAACTTTCATACGGAGAATTTGACAACATCAATCCTCGCTGGTCGCCGGATGGAAAACGTATCGCCTTCATCTCCAATCGCAGCGGGAATACTTCTCTCTGGACTCAGGAAGTCCTGGCGGGCGCGCAGAGTCAGCTCATCGCCAAGGACAAACGTTATCTGAAACCCATGGGAAGGCTCAGTATCAAGGTACTGAATTCCGCGGGTGTTCCCACACCGGCGCGTATTTTCGTCATCAGTGAGGACGGTTTCGCGTACGCACCCGATAACGCATGGATGCACGCTGACGATAACTTTGTGCGTTCGGAGCGGCCTTTCGAAGCACATTATTTTCATTCCGCTGGCAAAGCTGAGCTCACCGTTCCGGCGGGCCGCATAGATATCGAGGTCATGAGGGGATTTGAGTATCGCTTCGAAAAGAGGAGCGTTCAGGTGGTTCCCGGTAAGCCGACGAGCTTAACCCTCCGCCTGAAACCGCTAAATCTGCCGCAAAGTAGAGAGTCCCGCTGGATAAGCGGCGACGTACATGTGCATATGAATTACGGAGGTGCATACAGGAATACTCCGCAAAATTTGGTGGCACAGGCTGCAGCAGAAAATCTTCAGGTAGTCGAGAGCCTGGTAGTTAATAAGGAACAGCGCATACCTGACATTGCGTACTTCAGCTCCAAGCCCGATCCAGCTTCGACGGCGAATAATCTGCTGATGTTTGGCCAGGAGTTTCATACCAGCTACTGGGGGCATCTTGGCCTGTTAAATCTCACGCGCAATTCTCTGATTCCTGACTACGTAGGCTATCCCAACACTGCGGCAGCCAGCCTTTTCCCGGCCAACGCGACCGTGGCGGATATAGCGCACGAACAGCAGGCGCTGGTTGGATATGTTCATCCTTACGAATCGATCCCAGATCCGGCAAAGGATGCCTCCATAACCCACGAGTTGCCAGTCGATGTCGCTCTTGGCAAAGTGGACTACATCGAGGTACTCGGATTTAGCGATCACAAGTCAACCGCAGCGGTGTGGTATCGCCTGCTGAACTGTGGATTTCATTTGCCGACGGCCGCCGGCACCGATGCTATGGCCAACTTCGCATCTCTGCACGGACCCGTGGGTTTAAATCGTGTTTATGGCAGCGTTCCTTCTGGGCCTTTGAACATTACGTCCTGGTTGGGTTCTCTTAAGCAAGGGCGAACCTTCGCCACCAATGGTCCGCTGCTCGGGTTCACGCTCGGAGAGCGGGATGTGGGAGATGACCTAAGATTGCCTGCCGGCGAGCATCAGGTGAAATTCACGGCCTGGGTGCGTTCAATGGTGCCTGTGGATCACTTCCAAATAATTTGCAATGGACAGGTGGCGCGCGATCTGAAGCTCAGCGGCGATCACCAGAGCGCTGACATCCAAGACAAAATCCCTATTTCCCGGAGCGGATGGTGTCTCTTGCGGGCGTGGAGTGACAAGGCTGAACATCCCGTGTTGGACCTGTATCCGTACGCGACCACCAGCCCTGTCTATGTAACCGTGGCAGGCTCAACGCAGAAGCCGGCGGAGGATGCCGCCTATTTCATCGCCTGGATTGATCGTCTGATCGATGGAGCCAAGGCAAGCAAAGACTGGAATACTCCGGCGGAGAGGGATGCTGTCTTGAACCTGCTGGATTATGCGCGAAAAATTTATGTGCAGTTAGAAAGATAGTTAAGCGTATATTTTTGGGCGTGATGACGCAACGATTCAACCGAATGCGAATACTGGACGCCATACTCTGGTTTACTATCGGATTTATCGTTCACGGAGCGCTGATTTACTACCACCATCATGGATAGCCGCAAGACTGCCTGGGCCCAATCAAACTAAACCTGCGATTCTGCTGGCTCCCGTTCCATCTCGAGTAGTGCCTTCTTTCGTTCGGTACCCCAGCGATAGCCTCCCATATCTCCATTGTTTCGGACTATGCGGTGACAAGGAATCGCAACTGCTACGGGATTACTGGCGCAGGCGCGCGCAACCGCACGAGACGCTGTGGGCTGCCCAATGGCCTTCGCAACTTGACTGTAGGAACGAGTTGCGCCGGGCGGGATGGATTGAAGATACGTCCAGACCCGGCGCTGGAAGGCGGTGGCTTGAATATCGAGAGGGAGCATAGAGCTCAGTTCTTGCCCACGCATCTGTCGGAGCAGGTCGTTCCTCCACTGCTGCATTGCCTCGTCGTCGCGGCGCCGGGAAGCGAAAGGGAATTCGTGTTTCAGGCCGTGTATTAGTTCCTCATCGGAATTGGCGAATTGAATGGCGCAGATGCCTTTGTCGGTAGCGGCAATCAGCATACGTCCCAGAAGAGAGTCGCTAAGGGTGTAGCGAATGGGAGCAGCGATTGCGCCGCGCCTGTATTTATCTGGGGTCATGCCGAGTTGAGAAGCGGTACGCTCGTACAACCGGCTGCTGGAGCTGTAGCCGGCGTCGTACATAGCGCGCGTGACGGAGTGACCCGCCCGCAAATTACTCTTAAGCTGATTGAGCCGGCAGGAGTCGGCATAAGCGCGTGGGGTGATGCCCAGCACCGCTTTGAAGGTCCGCTGCAGATGAAAAGGACTTTGGCGAAAGGCGGTCCCAAGGCGAGCCAGGGTGACGGGTTCATCCAGATGCTGCTCGATGTATCTGCAAACTGCCTTCACCATTTCCATCTGAGGACTGCCAGCAATGGCGCGTGGGCGGCAGCGAAGGCATGCGCGATAGCCGGCTTTTTCGGCCTCCTCGGGCTGGCGGTAGAAAGTCACATTCTGACGACGCGGCCGCCGCGCCGGACAAGATGGCCGGCAATATATGCCGGTGGAAGAGACTGCGAAGACGAACATTCCGTCATAACCCGCATCTCGGTCCTCTACCGCTTGCCACCATCGGATTTCGGGCGACTTGGCCATTCCGGTAAGCTTCGTCCAGTTGAGTATCGCATTGCTCGTCATAGTGTTTAAAGGTTAAGGCTAGACGGGGGAGTGGGCTATCCGGATCTTGCGGTCAAAACAATTTTCTGGGTGCAGAAGTTACGCCCGGAAATCGTTGCCCATTCGGCCAAGCTACTTTCGCTTCACCAGAAGGCTTGATGGGACTCGAGGATTTGCAGCTTTGCGCAGGGGAAAATCTAACAGTTCATAGTCCAGTTCTCAGTTTCTGAAAATAGTCTTGCATCTCTCGATTACCATATTTTTCTCATCGATGCTTATGAGCGAGACCAAGGTGCCGGCATGCGCGATTGGGCCAGCGGAGATCGTTGCCACGTTTGTCGCTAACGAGATCGAACTCAATGCTTCACATGCTTCGGCGGAATGGAAAGACGCCCGAGCCGTTGTTTTCTGTTCAGATTGGCAAGGCAAAAATCCTGATCCGGGGCGAGAAACTATGGTTCGTGTTCTTTGGAGCCGGCGCACGTTGTATTTGCGATTCGATTGCCGCTATCGTGAACTTTATTTATTTGCAGATGCCGGGACCAGCGGGCGCCGCGACCATTTATGGGACCGTGATGTGGCGGAAGCGTTTCTTCAGCCTGATCCTTCCAGGGAGCGTTTCTACAAGGAATTCGAAGTGAGCCCTAATGGAATGTGGA
>MNGW01000134.1 GCA_001918935.1 Acidobacteriales bacterium 13_1_40CM_3_55_5
AGATTCCTACCGCTCGGCTTTGCCCAGATGGTGGTCGTGGACGACGACTTTCAGCGCAAGTACTACGACTTTAACTTTGTCAGACGAGAATTCCTGGGAGAGGTCCGTTGCCTGGTAATCGACGTCCAGCCGAAAGAGCATGCCGGCGGCCGTTTCATTGGGAGAATTTGGGTAGAAGACCAGGATTACAACATTGTCCGCTTCAACGGAACCTATAGCGCGGCTTCCCATTACAGTTATTATCTGCACTTTGATAGTTGGCGACTGAATCTGCGGCCTGGCCTCTGGCTACCGGCCTACATTTACAGCGAAGAATCCGATCTGCATTATCGAATGACGCACAGCTTGCGCTTCAAAGCGCAGACACGTCTGTGGGGTTATGATCTGCAGCATCTCGGCCGCAACGAAGAATTTACACAGATTTTGGTAGATACCCCGCAGGTGCATGATCAGAGCGATTCGGCACAGGACGCAGTTCCGGTCGAGAGTGAGCGGTTGTGGCAGCGTCAGGCTGAGGATAACGCGGTCGAGCGCCTGCAGAAGATCGGACTGCTCGCGCCCGAAGGTGAGGTCGACAAGATCCTGCAGACCGTGGTGAATAATCTCGTGGTCACCAACAACCTCGAGATCCAACCCGAGGTCCGCACGCGAGTGCTGCTGACGTCGCCGCTGGAATCCTTCACCATTGGACATACGATTGTCGTGAGCCGTGGTCTGCTTGATGTGCTGCCGGATGAAGCATCGCTAGCCATGGTCATGGCCCATGAACTCAGTCATATCGCATTGGGGCATCGGTTGGACACAAAGCTGGCATTCAATGACCGCATGTTCTTTCCGGATCAGGACACCTTTGAGCGCCTTGATTTCGCTCGCGGCCCTGGTGATGAGGATGCGGCCGACAAGAAGGCGCTGGAACTGCTCACCAATTCACCCTACAAAGACAAACTGGCGAATGCCGGATTATTCCTGAAAGCTTTGCAGCAACGTGCTCCGCAGCTCAAACATCTGATCCGTCCCCATCTGGGGAACAGTCTGGCGAATGGCAAGTCGTTGCGAATGTCGGCGTTGCTTAACTCCGCGCCCACGCTGGATGTTCGAAAAACCGATCAGATTGCCGCCTTGCCACTGGGCGGCCGCATCAAGCTGGATCCCTGGAGCAATCATATTGAATTGGTGAAAACGAAACCTGTCGCAGTACTGTCCCCCCAGGAAAAAATGCCCTTTGAAGTCACACCTTTCTTCCCCTATTTGATCCGGCTGTCTAGCACAGGTCCGGACAAAGTGGCTCTCACCGCGCCCGTGAAGTAGTCGCCCTTAAAAACGAATGCGTGAGCTTTCGGCTCACGCATTGGGAAAAGAGGGTAGCACGTAGGAATCAGGACAGAAAGGGAATACGGTTGCGGGGGCTGGACCCGTTCGTCGTCACGCGTTGTTAGGACAACCCAGCCTAGGGTTACTGGATCGAGCTTCCAACCGACGAAAAAACGCTGTTGGCATTGGACCCGATTAAACGGATCGTGCCCACAACGATCACTAAGATGACGGCCAGCATCACCGCGTATTCGGCAATGTCCTGACCTCGCTCATCCGACCATAATTGATGCAAAACACCTCTCACGGGCTTCCCTCCTTGCGCATTAGCGCTTCCCGCTGAATCCAAGAACACATTTATCCTGCGGCGAAAATCGCCGGGGCACGTCCTCAGATTTTGCTTAGGGTTCTATCGTAGATGGATGATCGCCTTCTGCCAATAGCCCGCCTGTGGAAAACGTATAGCACTAAAGTGCCATATAGCTCAGGCTATCGTCTTCAAGGGCAGTGATTGATTAACCGCAAACAATGCCAATTCCAGTCGAGTGGAGACACCCAACTTATCAAAGATGTTGCTGAGATGGTGCTTTACGGTGTCTTCGCTGATCTTAAAGTATTCCGCAATCTCTTTGTTGGAATAGCCGGCAACTACAGCGGAAACGATTTCTAACTCTCGTGGCGTGAGCCCAAATTTCTTTTGTCGCGCCTCTTCGCCTGAAGATTGCACGAGGGTTCTAAGGTATTGCACCAGATTCGAGACGCTTTCGCGCCCCACCCAGTATTCTCCTGCCATAACGGTATGAATACTTTTCAATAAGAGTTGAGTAGCAGAATCTTTCAATACTATGCCGCGAGCACCGAGCTGCAATGCCTCGACAATCTGATTTTTCTCGGCAGCGGCGGTGAGCAAAATAACGCGGACAGAATTCGCGGAACCGGAACTCAATTCGCGCAACGCCTCCAACCCAGGATGGCGAGGCATGGCCAAATCCAAGAGCAGGATATCGGGTTTAAGTTGACGTGCCAGTTTAACTGCTTCGGCGCCATCGCTAGCTTCGCCGATCACTTTAAGATCGGCTTCGGATTCCAACAGCCGGCGCAAGCCGTCGCGAAAAATGGGATGATCGTCGGCGATCACGATGCGGATGGGCTGCGGTCTTCTGTTATCCATACGCTGCTTCCCGTTTTTGCGGAATACCAATTTCCAACCGCGATCCCCGGCCAGGGTTTGATTCTATCGTGAGTTCGCCATCAATTAAACGAATGCGTTCCTTGATCACCAATGGCCCTTTCCCCAACGCTTCCAGTTCGGCCTGAGAAAGACGGCCGGAGAAGGGGAAGCCACAACCGTTGTCCTCGATGACTAGATTCCATCTGGCGTCACTGGAACTGAATCGAACCAGCACTTGTCGGGCTCCGCTGTGCTTGCGAACGTTCACCAATGCCTCTTGGACGATGCGCGCAATTTCACGGCAAACCGGTTGCGGCATATTAAGTTCCATCATCTCTGAGACGAAGCGGGCGGAAATTCCGGTTTCACGCTGGAACCTTTCCACGGTATCTTCCAAAAAACGCAGCAGTTTGCGGGAGTCCACGTCCAGCGATTTCATCTGCTGCATCAATTCCCGCAACTTGAGGACCTCTTCGCGAAGCAGTCCCTGAATCCGTCCTAGTTCATCAGTTACCGCTCCGGACTGGCTGCCCGATTGACGGCGCAGCACATCCACTTGCATCTCCACGGCAATGAGCGACTGTACCGCGCCGTCATGCAGCTCTCGGGCAAAGCGGGCGCGTTCCACAGCCCCTGCTCGCAATCGCAAACGCCGCAGCAGGTAAACGTTGTAGACTGCGGGTCCGACTTGGCGCACTAACTCCTGCAAAAAACGTAATTCCTCTTCGATATCGCCGGTCAACGAAGGATCCAGGAAAAAAATGCGACCCCACCACTCGCGTCCGAAAATAAAAGAAATAGTCATCACACACTGGAACTGATGTTGCTTGGAGAGGCCGTCCAGCGAGGCTGTAGAAACGTTCCGCACTCTGACGCCATGGGGATCTAATGCCACAACACCTGAGTCACTCTTTCCTTTGCAGACATAAGTAGTTTCCGCCGGGCAGTTGTACAAATATGTCTCGTGATCAGAAGGGGATGATTCCAACCAATGGAGAACTGGTGACGCTTCGGCCTTGGAACGAACTTCGCCAACATACACATGCTGGCTATTGGTGTCCTGCGACGCCACCAACGCATAGGTTGCGCCGTACATGATCAGGAGCTCTCCGACGATTTCCTGTAGCGTCCCGGTCAGGCCTGACTCCACCCGAGCTTTGCCGAGAATGCGTGCGATCACCGCTTTTTCCGCGCGCAGCTTCTTTTGTTGCTCCGCTAAATATCCCAGCAGAAGTGCCATCACCAGCAGATAAGCCGAGCGCATGAACAGCCGCTTAGGCTCGAAATCGCTAACATCCACTTGGAGCAGAGGCAGATTTTGCCGCAGAAGTATTCGACCCACCCAGTCGATGAAGCCCAGATGAAAGACCCAGCTCTCTCCCCATAGCAGGCAGACTGCGGCCAAAGCCGTTCCCACTGTCTCCCATAATCCCCAGCGGTATGCGGCCGCAGCCAGCACAAACACGAAGAAGAGGAAGAATGGATTGCCCTGGCCGGTAGTGAATGTTGAAATCAGCGCCGGCCAAACAATATCGGCGGCGTGAACCAGCAGGCGGAAGGACGAAGTTGATTCCTTCCGTATGCGCAACAACAGCATGATTACGACGCCGTGCACGATGTAAAAGCCCAATAACCAGTAAGCCCACAGGGAATAACGGATCTCCCCAGGATCCATCCAGACTGCTACCAGAAAGGAAATGGCGAGGAACACACGGGCGGTCGCGAGCCAACGTTCCACGCGGCGTATTTCGCCGGGGCCAACGGGGGCCCGGAGTCTCCACAGGAATCGGTGTCGAAGGGCTCGGAATGGCAATCGAGTGCGACCGCAGAACTTTGATGTCGCCACGGATATTATTGGCATCGCCCAGGAAGAGCAAGTCGAAACTTGCCGTCGCCTCGGCGGACCGGGCGCTCCCTTAACTGTACTGTCACCGCGTATTACGGAAGTAACGTTTCTTTGTCTAGTTTGGTGTCTAGAATTGCCGCACGGGTGCTCATGAGTAAGCGTTCGCAAATATGCATTCTGATTGCGTCTGGCCTGGTATTTGCCCAGTCAGTTGCGTCGCTGGTCCTGCGGCCGACATTCGCGCTGACCGTACTAAGCGACCTCACTCAGTGCATTCTTCTTCTTTCCGGCGCTCTTTCGCTTCTGCCCAACATCGTAGCAACTCGCGGGCGGACGCGTCTGTTCTGGGCGCTGATGACCCTGGGAGTGGCATTCTGGCTGGCTTACCAACTTCTGTGGACTTACTTTGAAGTTATCCTGCGCCGGGATGTTCCCACCCCATTTGTCGGAGACGTAGTGCTCTTCCTGCACATCGTGCCCATGATGGCGGCTCTTGCGCTCCAGCCGCACGTGGAGCAGGACGACCGAACTGCCCGTCTAGGATCACTTGATTTCGCATTACTCCTGATTTGGTGGCTCTACCTATATCTGTTTGCTGTCATCCCCTGGCAGTATGCGCACACCAACGAGACCACCTACGAACATGCTATTAACGTTCTCTATTTGACGGAGAAGATGGTATTCCTCGCGGGTCTGGCAGTGGTTTGGACTCGAAGCAAAGGTTCGTGGAGGACGGTGTACGCGCACTGGTTCGGCGCCAGCCTGGTTTATGCACTCAGCTCCTATGTGGCCAATTGGGGAATCGAAAGACATACCTACTATTCGGGAAGTCTTTATGACATTCCGCTGGTTGCCTCGATGGCGTGGGTTGTCGGCGTCGGGTTGCTGGCCTTGGATCTTTCACCCAAGCAACAGCCCGTCCACCATTCAGGCAGCCACGGAGTGTGGGTGGCCCGGCTGGGAATGATTACGATCTTTTCTCTGCCTCTGTTCGCGGCGTGGTCAGTATTCGATCCCACCGCGCCACCCTCCGTTCGCACCTTCCGGCTCGTGGTCACGCTGGCTACCATGCTGGTGATGGGCGCGCTAGTTTTTATTAAACAACACCTGCTTGATCGTGAACTTCTGCGATTACTGCGAACGTCCCAGGAATCGTTTGAGAATCTCCGACGAGTGCAGGCCCAACTGGTGCAGTCGGAGAAGCTGGCTTCACTCGGACAACTGGTGGGCGGAGCCGCTCACGAACTGAATAATCCACTCACCGCGATGCTAGGCTATGCGGATCTACTAGCTGAAACGCCACTCAAAGATGAACAGTTTGGTTTCCAGCCTGCTTAGCTTCGCCCAACAAGTTCCGGCGGAGAAGATTCTGCTGGACATGAATGCCCTGGCACAGACCGCGGTCAAGCTATCTCAACCTCAATTGCGTGCGCGGGGCATACAGGTGCACACCGATTTGGCTTCCGATCTACCGCAGATACTAGGCGACTCCAATCAACTTTTGCAGGTATGCCTCCACATCACGAATAATGCGCTACAAGCCATGGCGCAGACCGGAGGCGTGCTCAGCGTGAGCACCCGACGTCACGATCAGTTTGTGCAGCTGGAATTTGCCGACGATGGTCCTGGTGCGCAAGAGCCCGACCGTGTGTTCGATCCCTTCTACACTACAAAGCCGATCGGGCAAGGGACCGGACTGGGCTTGAGCGCATGCTACGGCATCATTCAGGAGCACAAGGGAAAAATCATGTGTCAGAACGGAGTGAAGGAAGCAACTTGGGCCGAAGCCCCGTCCGAATCTACCGACGCCGAAGTACAGGCCAGTGTCACTCTGACTTTGCCTCCGACGCCCTGACGGTCAATAGTTTGTCTGCTACGTATCTAATAAAATTGAGGCCGGCGGAAAAGTATCGGGGTGATAGGCTCTCCGCCGGAGAGAATCATGTTCAAGTTCAGACTTCTACAGTTCCCACTTCTTCTTCTGGTATTGATTTCCCAAGGGAGGGCGCAATTCGCACACACCGACCACAAACAGATCGTCGATGCTGCTGGTAAACCGCTCCTTCTTCGTGCAACAAATCTGGGCAATTGGTTGGTGCCGGAAGGTTACATGTGGCTGTTCGAAGGTGGCCCGCAATCTCCTAGTGAGATCCGCGGGCTGGTCTTGGAGCTGCTTGGACCGGAAGGGTCGGCCGCATTCTGGCAGAAATATCGCGAGAATTACGTCACGCGCGAGGACATCGTGCTCCTGCGCCGGGCCGGCTTCAACGCCATTCGAGTTCCTTTGCAATACAACCTTTTTGAGAGCGATGACGCGGAAGGTTTCAAACTGCTGGACCGGCTGATCGTATGGAGCCGTGCGGAAGGTCTATATGTGGTCCTTGATCTACATGCCGCACCGGGCGGACAAACGGGCGCGAACATCGATGACGGCGTCGGATATCCCTGGCTATACCAGAGTCCGCAAGAGCAAGAGCATCTGATCGCCATCTGGCGGCGGCTGGCGACGAACTATCGCGATGAGCCGGCCGTGCTCGGCTATGACCTGCTGAATGAGCCGATCCCGCATTTCCCCAAGCTAGCACCTTTGAATTCTTTGCTGGAACCGCTCTACAAGAAGTTGTCGGGCGAGATACGAAAGGTTGATGCTCACCACATTCTCTTTCTCGGTGGCGCGCAGTGGGACAGTAACTTTTCGGTCTTCGGCAAACCCTTCGATACAAACGTCGCTTACACGTTCCACAAATATTGGACGGCGCCGGATGAAAGCGTGCTACGGGAATACATTGATTTTCGCGAACGTTATGATGTGCCGATCTGGATGGGCGAGTCTGGAGAGAATACCGATGAGTGGATTGCGCAATTCGTGAAAGCGCTTGAAAAAAACAACATCGGATGGGCTTTCTGGCCGTATAAGAAGATGGAAAAGCCGTCGGCGGTCGTCAGCATTATCCCACCCGCTGATTGGGGAAAGATCGTGGACTTCGCAAAGCTTCCACGCGGCACTGCACACGTGGAAGAACGGCTGAAGGCCCGGCCTGAACAGGAGACGATCACCCGTGCTTTCGCCGAGTTGATGGAGAGTGTCCGCTTGCAAAAGTGTCGAGTAAATGAGGGATATTTAAGAGCGCTCGGGATGAAGTCTGACATTGCGCCGGTCAGTGCGGGAGGATCGGCGAAGTGAACGATTCTTCAATCACTAATACGCTCGTCGTTTCGTGTGAATTTCAATGGCACGAATCGTGCGTTTACACCAACTACGGGGTTATTGGTGTAATGGCGATACTACGTCAACACCCATAGCCGCTTTCTCCACTCGTGCTGAGCAGCGTACCTGGTTGCATCTGCGGTGTACTTGGCGAGGTCTTCGGACAATCCGATCAGCTGCTCTTCACACTGTAGTGCCATTTCGACCGTGGCGTCGTCCAGCAGTTGGGCGGTTTGGCTACTCACAGGTCCCAGGTTTTTCTTTAGCCAAGCCGTGTAAGTGGCCGCCCCCTCCTTGTACTGGGCCTTACGTTGGGCATAAAGCGCGGCACGTTGCTCCAATTCCCATGTGGCACGAGTGCGGCTGCGCGTGACTTGCTCGCGCTCCAACGCTTGCAGCTTGATCGGATCGACAATATCCCCAGCCTCGCCGTGGCCGATTACCGGGAGCTTCTGGATT
>MNGW01000103.1 GCA_001918935.1 Acidobacteriales bacterium 13_1_40CM_3_55_5
CACTGGATTGAAAGCCATCGATAGCATGATTCCTATCGGCCGCGGACAGCGCGAACTCATCATTGGCGATCGTCAGACGGGGAAGACGGCGGTGGCGCTGGACACCATCATCAACAACAAAGGTAATAACCTGATCTGCATTTACAACGCTGTCGGGCAGAAGAGGTCATCCATTGCACAGGTGGTAAAGATTCTGAGCGATGCCGGCGCCATGGATTACACCATCGTAGTCGCCGCGTCCGCCTCAGAGCCCGCGCCTATGCAGTACATTTCGCCTTACGCGGCGTGTGCCATGGGAGAGCACTTCCGCGATACCAAGCGGCATGCCTTGGTGATTTATGACGATCTGTCAAAGCACGCGGCGTCTTATCGCGAAATTTCGCTGTTGTTGCGGCGGCCACCGGGGCGGGAAGCCTATCCGGGAGACGTTTTCTATCTGCACTCCCGATTGCTGGAACGCGCAGCTAAGCTGAGCGATAAGAATGGTGGCGGTTCGCTCACCGCACTACCGATTATTGAAACTCAGGCAGGTGACGTTTCAGCATACATTCCAACCAACGTTATTTCGATTACCGACGGTCAGATATTCCTCGAGACCGACTTGTTCAACAGCGGCGTACGGCCCGCGGTGAACGTCGGAATCTCGGTAAGCCGAGTGGGGGGTAGCGCACAGATTAAAGCCATGCGGCAGGTTGCCGGAAGTTTGAAGCTGGAGTTGGCGCAATACCGGGAATTGGCCGCGTTCGCCCAGTTCGGCAGCGATCTCGACAAAGCAACCCAGGCGCAACTCAATCGGGGACAGCGGCTGGTGGAAATTTTGAAGCAAGACCAGTTTTCACCGCTTCCTTTCTCCAAGCAGATTCTGATCATCTTTGCCGGTACTAGCGGATTTCTCGATGATCTCCCGGTGGAGCAAGTGCGACCGTTCGAAGCTGAACTGTACAAATTCGTTGACGCCACCAACGCCGGCCTGCTGCGAACCATCATGGAGAAGAAGATTCTCGACGACAATCTGAAAGCAGAGATGAGCAGAGTCATCAAGGAAGCGAAGGAGACGTTTGTAGCGGAGCAGGCGGCAGTGAAGTAGCAGTCAGCATTCAGCACTCAGCCACGATAGGTTGTTGCTGAGGCTGTAAGAACCTTTGAAAGTTCGGTGGCTTCTGCCGACACCTGTACGAGCCGATAATGGCTGAGTGCTGAGTGCTTGTGTATACATGCCCAACATACTTGACATCCGTCGTCGGATCCGCAGCGTAACCAACACGCGGCAGATCACCAAGGCCATGAAAATGGTCTCGGCGGCGAAGTTGCGTCGCGCGCAGGAGCGGGCGCTGGCGGCGCGTCCGTATGCGCAGATGTTGGTGAACGTGTTGAAGTCGCTGGTGTCGCGCGTAGAAATCTACGATCCGGTGACGGGTGAGCCACGTCATCCTTTGTTGGCTCAGCGTCCAGAAAACGATGTTCTGCTTATTGTGGTAACCGGGGATAAAGGTTTAGCGGGTGCGTTCAACACGAATATCTTGAAAGCGGCCTTGCGTTTCCTCCAGACAAAAGAGGGCAAGAATATTGAAATTGAGACCATCGGACGCAAAGGGCGTGATTTTTTGCGCCGTCGATATCCGACGTCTGAGCCTGAGAAATCTGGGCCTGAGAAATCCGAGTCACAGGAGAGGCCGGCGATTGCGATCGTCGGCGAGCAAGTTGGCGTTCTGAATAAAGTTGATTACGCCATGGCATCCGAGTTGGCGGGACGTGTGATTGATCGCTACAGCAACGGCGAGATCGATTCCGTTTATCTTTTGTACAACGAGTTCAAGTCGATGATCGCGCAGCGTTTGATCGTGGAGCAAGTTTTGCCCATTGAACAGATTGGAGAAGCGGCGGTCCGACAGGCTGAGGAAATGGGTCTGAAGGAAAAGAAACAGGCTCTGGAAGCCGCCAGAGAGGCCGGTGTCGGTATCCGGCCGGCAGATACGCGTGAAATAGATGCTGCCGCCGCCAAATTCGCTACCGCGCCCGTGGATTACATTTACGAGCAGCCGCCAGAGGAGTTGTTCCGCTCGCTGCTGCCGAAATATGTTGGAATCCAGATTTTTCGGGCGCTGCAAGAATCCGTGGCGGCAGAGCACGCAGCACGCATGACTGCCATGGATGCAGCTACTAATAATGCTACCGACATGATCGACTCGCTTACCTTGGCCATGAACCGGGCTCGGCAGGCGAAGATCACGAAGGAAATTATTGAAATTGTCAGTGGGGCAGCGGCACAGTAAAGCAGCAATCAGCATTTAGCAATCAGCATTCAGCCACGATAGGACCTTGCTGACCTCGGCAAAGAAATTTCAGGACTGAATGCGGAGTGCTGACTGCTGAATGCTAAAGCTAGATTATTCATAAAGGTCTAAGAATTCCTATGCCAGAAAATATTGGACATGTTATTCAAGTTGCCGGTCCTGCCGTCGACGTGCAGTTTTCTCCTGCCAGCATCCCTCCGATTTATGAGGCCCTACGAGTCGTCAGCGATGGATTCAAGGTACCGATGCCGATCAACGTCGTTCTCGAAGTCCAACAGCATTTAGGCGAAGGACGGGTTCGTTGTGTGGCCATGCAGGCTACTGACGGCATGGTGCGCGGCATGAAGGCGATTGATCAGGGTGGTCCAATCTCGGTGCCTGTAGGTCGAGGCACGCTGGGGCGTGTGATGAACGTCATCGGCGAGCCGGTCGATCAACTGGGACCGATCGAGCACACCAAGACTCTGCCGATTCATCGTCCGGCGCCGCTGTTCGACGAGCAAGCGACATCTTCGGAGATGTTTGAAACCGGAGTCAAGGTCATTGACCTTATCCAGCCCTTTCTCAAAGGTGGAAAGATTGGTTTGTTCGGCGGCGCGGGCGTAGGTAAGACTGTCGTCATCATGGAGTTGATCAACAATGTGGCCAAGCAGCACGGCGGATTTTCGGTATTTGGCGGAGTGGGCGAACGCACGCGCGAAGGCAACGATCTCTGGCTGGAAATGACCGAGTCCGGCGTGATTAAGCCGGGCGATCCGGAGCACTCCAAGGCAGCGCTGATTTACGGCCAGATGACCGAGCCACCCGGGGCACGGCTGCGCGTAGCCCTGACCGCGCTGACTGTGGCCGAATATTTTCGCGATGAGGAAGGCGCCGATACTCTGCTCTTCATCGACAACATTTTCCGATTTACGCAAGCGGGATCGGAAGTCTCCGCTCTGCTGGGCCGTATGCCAAGCGCGGTGGGATACCAACCGAATCTTGCGACGGAAATGGGCGAGTTGCAGGAGCGGATTACTTCCACCAAAAAAGGATCAGTCACGTCAGTGCAGGCCATTTACGTGCCGGCTGATGATTTGACGGACCCGGCGCCAGCCACCACATTTGCTCACCTGGACGCAACTACCGTGCTTTCGCGCGCATTGACCGAGATTGGAATCTACCCCGCTGTCGATCCGCTGGCTTCAACCTCGCGCATTCTTGATCCGCGCATTGTGGGTCAGGAACATTACGACGTCGCTCAATTAGTAAAACGGACGTTGCAAACGTACAAAGATCTGCAGGACATCATCGCGATTCTTGGTATTGACGAACTGAGCGAAGACCAGAAGATCACGGTGGCGCGGGCTCGTAAGATACAGAGATTCCTTTCACAGCCGTTCCATGTGGCCGAGCAATTCACCGGCTCCGCAGGGCGCTATGTCAAGATCGCGGACACAGTCAAGGGCTTCAAAGGCATTGCGGAAGGCAAGTATGACGACATTCCAGAGCAGGCCTTCTACATGAAAGGCACGATTGAAGAAGCGCTGGAGGCTGCGGAGAAGATGAAGACCGCCGCGTAAGAACGGCGATGATTCATGGCAGACACTTTTCAACTCGAGATCGTCACTCCAGAGAAGATGGTGGTGCGGGATGTGGCAGAGGAGATGCAGATTCCGGGTAAGAACGGGTACCTTGGCGTCTTACCGGGACACGCGCCGGTCATCACCGAGCTAGCCGTGGGCGAGATCAGCTATCGCAAGGGGAGTGAGACGCATTATCTCGCGGTCGCCTGGGGTTTTGCCGAAGTCCTTCCGGAGAGAGTGGTTATTCTGGCGGAGACGGCGGAACGTCCTGAAGAAATCGACGTAAAAAGAGCTCAAGAATCAAAACAGCGCGCCGAAGAGCGCTTGAAGAGCGGCAGTACCGAGATTGACTTCACGCGAGCTGAAGACGCGTTGCAGCGGGCAGAGAGCCGACTGCAAGTTGCGGCCAAGAAGCAATTCCAAAGCGCGAGGAGCTGATCGTTCAATCGCTCAAGCGTAGCTCCGCTCACGCTTTGCGGATTTCTGCACCCTGCCAACACACTCCGCCCGGAACAATCTCTCATCCACCCTGTGCAGGCGCTTGGCCATGCCGGGTAGCAGCAGCTTGTAGTGGTGGATCTCGAACAGATAATTCACGATAAACCAGATGGGCTTCTCTGTGGTCATCCATTGCAGATGGTCGAAGCGGCGGAGGTTTACAGGGCGCGAAAATGTACGCATGGTTCGCTCGCGCCTGAGATTGAAATACAGATTGAAGTAGCTCGCGGCAGCCCGTGAAGTTCGATTTGGCGATGGCGCCCCAATGGCCGTTCATCCGGTAAATGGCCATGACGTGATCGGTATCATGTTTGGCTTCGAAATCCAAGAGCAGGGGTGGAAAACCGTTCGCTCGCAGCGCAGCCGCGGCGAAAATGGCGCCCTCCAGGCAGTGCGAGGTATTTTCACGCAGAACCAGACGCGGCGACCATGCAGTATCGGCAAGGTGATAAGGCATGTCGTCGAGAAATCGCTGGATCCCATGAGGATCTTTCAGGCTGCGCAGCTTGCGTAGTTCGGCGGGAGAGAAGCGGTTTGTGGAATTTTCCATCGCTGAGAGAAGTTTAACCGAAAGATTACAGAAAAAAGTCAACCACCACGAAGTATCTCGAAGGGAAGCCGGTCATGCAAAGAGCTTTGCCAGCTCTTGCGGCTTATCCACTACGACATCGGGAGGAGCTTCGCAAAGCGTGTGGGGGGCGAATCCGTAGGTAACCCCGCAGGTCCAGACACCGGCATTGCGGCCGGTGATGACATCGATGGAAGAATCACCGATCATGAGAGCCTCTTCGGCGCGGGTTCGTGTTTGCTCAAGCAGGGTGCGAGCGCCCAGTGGATCCGGTTTTTTAGTGGGGAAACTGTTGCCGCCGTACACATGAACAAAATATTTGGCCAGCCCGAGCGCTTCCACGATCGCCCGGGAGGGGTTTACGGGTTTGTTTGAAAGGACAGCCATCTGGCGGCGGATGCCGTTTGAATTACGGATTGCCGCCAAACTCTCCTCGATACCAGGGTACACGTGAGTGTTGTCCAGTTTGTGAGCGCGATAATAGGTTAAGAAGAATTCCAGCGCGGTTTTCAGGAAATGTTCATCTTTAGGATCACCCAGAGCTCGGCGAACCAGCATAGGGGCGCCATCTCCCACGTAGGAAGCGATCACTTCCCCCGGCAGTTCCGAGCGTTTGAAATGTCGTAGCATGGCATTCACCGAATGGATCAAGTCCAGCCGCGAGTCAATGAGGGTGCCGTCGAGATCAAAGATAAGAAGCTTGATTGCCCGAGTATCGAATTGACCATGGAACTTGATCATGTGGAAATATCAGGATAAATGATGAAAGCAGCGTTCAGCACTCTGCAATCGGCATTCAGTCCGCTCTCACCGCTTTGCGGGTACTGATGCTCAGTCGAGGTGCACCCTACCAGTAACCTTTAGATTCTGAGGCTGATTGCTGATTGCTGAATGCTGATTGCTGTCTTTGCTGTATTCCCAACGCCCTTTGAAGATTTACAATGAAAGTGCATGGCGACCACAAAAGCGGATCCCAAACCGGCTGGGGTGAGCGACAGCGATATTAAGAAGGCGGGTAAGACCTACGAAGGTCTCACCCGCCAGCAATTAGTCGAAGCCTATCGCCTGATGTACAGCTCGCGGCGTGTGGACGACCGGGAAATCCTGCTTAAACGTCAGCAGAAAATCTATTTCCAGATTTCGGGCGCCGGTCACGAGGCCGTCGGTGTGGCCGCAGCCTTCGCCATGAAACCTGGATACGATTGGTTTTACGCCTATTATCGCGATCGCGCGCTTTGTCTCGCGCTGGGCGTGACTCCTTATGAAATGTTGTTGCAGGGTGTGGGTGCGGCGGACGATCCCAGTTCCGGCGGGAGGCAGATGCCCTCCCATTGGAGCTATCCTCGCCTAAACATCGTTACCCAGTCGTCTCCCACCGGGACGCAGATTCTGCAAGCTGTAGGTTGCGCGGAAACCCCGCATTATCTGGCTGCTCATCCCGAAGCCGCGAAAAAGACTAGCGGCGACTATCGTCAGTTCAAGGATGTTGTTTTCCATCCCAATGAGGTCACTTACGTCTCTCTGGGAGACGGCACCACCAGTGAAGGCGAATTTTGGGAGGCCATGAACACCGCTTCCAATGGCCGCCTGCCTCTGCTTTTCGTGGTTCAGGACAATGGGTACGCGATTTCGGTTCCGGTGGAAGTGCAGACGGCCGGCGGCAATATTTCGCGACTGGTAGCCGGATTTCCTAATTTTCATTTTGAAGAAGTCGATGGAACCGATCCGGTAGCGACCTATGCTGCTTTCGTTCGATCGGTGGCTCATTGCCGCGCGGGAACTGGTCCGGCTTTCATCCACACGCACGTCATCCGTCCCTACTCGCACTCCCTCTCCGATGACGAGCGCCTTTATCGGCCCGACGCCGAACGCCAGCGCGATGCGGCGCGCGATCCCATTACGCGCATGCAGATGTTTTTAATCCGTGAAGGTATTCTCGACGAAAAAGGAATTAACCGGCTGGAGAAAGAGGTTGAAGACGATCTCCAAATCGCCGTGGACCGCGCTCTGGCTGCGCCTCCGCCGAAGCCGGAGACAATTACCAATTATGTCTATTCTCCGGACATCGATCCGACGTCCTCTGCGTTTGAGACCCAGCCGGCTTTTTCTCAGGCTACGGCGGCCGATGGCAAAAGAGCCGCGCCCAAAACTATGGCCGATCTGATCAATGCCACCCTGCGTGACGAAATGCGGCGGGATGAGCGCATTGTGATCTTCGGTGAAGACGTTGCTGATTGCAGCCGGGAAGAATACCTACGACAAAAGCTAATCAAGGGTAAAGGCGGAGTCTTCAAGCTGACCGCGGGACTGCAATGTGATTTCGGTTCCGACCGTGTATTCAACTCGCCACTGGCCGAGGCGAATATCGTGGGCCGCGCGACTGGCATGGCGACGCGCGGGCTGAAGCCAGTAGTCGAAATCCAGTTCTTCGACTACATCTGGCCGGCGATGATGCAACTGAGAAACGAATTGCCCCTGATCCGCTGGCGGTCGAACAATGGTTTCTCCGCGCCCTGCGTAATTCGTGTGGCGATTGGTGGATATCTGACCGGTGGAGCTATCTATCATTCTCAATGCGGCGAGAGCATCTTTACGCATATCCCGGGACTCCGAGTGGTTTTTCCTTCGAATGCACTGGACGCCGCCGGGTTGTTGCGAACTGCGGTCCGCTGCGATGATCCCGTGCTTTTCCTCGAGCACAAACGGCTTTATCGGGAAACCTATGGAAGGTCGCCATATCCCGGGCCGGACTACATGATCCCATTCGGCAAGGCAAAGATTGTGCAGCCGGGGACGGATTTGTCCGTGATTACCTATGGCGCAGTGGTTCCGCGCGCATTGCAAGCGGCTCAAAAGTTGGAACGCGAACACGGAGTCAGGGTAGAGCTGATTGACCTGCGCAGCTTGAATCCCTTCGATTGGGAAACGATCGCGGCTTCTGTTCACAAAACCAACCGGGCCCTAGTCGCTTATGAAGACTCGCTGAGCTGGGGCTACGGCGCGGAGATCGCAGCGCGGATCGCCGATCAATTGTTCCAGCATCTGGACGCTCCCGTGCGGCGCGTGGCCGCCATGGACACATTCGTTGCCTATCAGCCACGCCTGGAGAATGCCATTCTGCCTCAGGTGGACGATCTATTCCGCGCCATGAAGGAACTGGCCGACTTCTGAGTTTGGGTGGGGCCGGAAATTGATCTACGCTTTCTTTCCTTTCACGCTCCCACCACCGCGCCGGATGCTATCCAGCGCGATCGGGCCAGCGCCCAAAAAGATCAGTGCGAACGCTATGGCAGCCAACGCAAGCGGGAATTGATATCCGCCATTTCCCAGAAGACCATTTTTCCAATGCACCTTCCAAATGGCCACGCTCATATTGATTAGAATGGCCAGCGCTGCAATGCGAGTGAACAATCCGACGAGAAGAAGAATCCCACCGAAGAATTCCGCCGCCGCAGAACAATAAGCCAGCCAGCCGGGCAGTCCGAGATTGCTTACATGATGCACATGCTCGGAAAGTCCACCGGATACTTTTGGATAACCATGGGCAATCATAATGATGCCCAGCACGATTCGTAGGGCGAGCAGTGCTAAAGGTTGAAGGCGATCTAGAAAGCGCAACATTTTTCTCCGGAATCGATAGCAGATTACCGCAAAGGTGACTTCCAAGAGAAGAAGTCGGGGCACAATTCGCCGTTTCGTCAAGGAGCTTCCTCTTTTCGGGGTAAAAGGGGTGATTCGCGGGATTTTGTCCGTTCTTTGGTTCATTGAAGCGCTTGCTTGGGCGTTGAACGTGGTGTTTACCGGGCACTTCGGCGATAGTGATGTTTCCTGCCGGTCTAATACCTTCGTGCCGTTCTTAGTACTTTGGTTATGTTTCGCGCGCCATCTCGAACCCTCTGTATAAACACCTCTTTATAATGTATGCCTATTAGTATGCACCACAACATATAGCATCAAACTGCAACTTGCCTTCAACCCGTTTCCAGAAAACCGGCATAAAACACGGTAAAACCCGAAGATATGCCTTGACCGTGGCTATTTCCCGATTGATATATGCTCAGCACACCTGAATTCACTTGAACGCAACTTGGTGCGAGGAGTTTTCTCGCCGGTTCGCCCCGTAGGCCGGAAATAGCGGTTGCGACGGGGGCTTGATTCTGTGCAGAGGCTCTGAACTATGGCCGACTCGCGAGAAGTCATGAACATTCGCCAGGCTTCGCAGTACCTGGGAGTGAGTCGCGCTTCAAAAAATCGAAGCTGGACCAGTGGATGGAAGAGAAGTCAAGCCAGATGGAAGCGAAAAGCAAGAAAAAACCCAAGGCGGCTGCCAAAGCTGCCGGGCAATTGTAAAGGCGGGCACATGTTTGGATTCGGATCAAAAACGATCGTTGGTCTGGATGTGGGTTCCTCCAGCATCAAGGCAGTGGAATTGAAGCGCGGCCGCAACGGGATTGAAGTCGCGCACCTGGGACTGGAACCGCTGGCGCCGGATATCGTGGTGGACTCAATGATTGTGGATTCCGGCACGGTCTCGAGCGCGATCTCGAAGCTGTTCACCGATAACGCCATCAAGACCAAGAATGTGGCGACCGCGGTGAGTGGACATTCAGTGATCGTTAAGAAAATCTCGCTGCCCTCGATGAGCGATCAGGAACTGGCGGAAACCATTCAGAAAGAAGCCGCACAGCACATTCCGTTCGATCTGGACGATGTGAATCTTGACTACCAGATCCTTTCGGAAGATGCGGGCAACCCGCAGATGGACGTATTACTGGTCGCTGTCAAGAAGGACAAGATTCTGAACTACACCAACGTACTCTCGATGGCGGGCAAGACTCCCGCTATTGTGGACATCGATGCTCTCGCACTGCAGAACTGCTACGAATACAACTACGAGCCGGCGCCGGGCCAGGTGGTGGCACTTTTGAATCTGGGCGCCAGCGTGATGAACATCAACATCGTGAAAGGCACCACACCGTTGTTCCCGCGCGATGTCAGCGTGGGCGGGCATCAGTACACCGACTCGCTGCAGAAGGAGCTAGATTTGAGCTTCGACGATGCCGAGTCGCTGAAACTGGGACGCAAAGTGGGGACGGTGAGCGAAGATGCCAAAACCCCGATTCTGCAGCAAGTGACCGAGATCATCGTACTCGAAATCCAGAAGACATTCGATTTCTTCCGGGCCAGCGCCGCAGGAGAACATATCGAGAAGATTTATCTGGCGGGTGGATCTTCGAAGGTCCCGGGATTGGTCGAGGCCTTACGCCAGGAGTTCTCGTTGACGGTGGAGATCTTCAATCCATTTCAGAGGATCGCCCCGCCAGCCGAAGGACCGGGAGTAGAACTGATCGAGCAGAACGCCGGCCAGATGGCAGTTGCGGTGGGTTTGGCCCTAAGGAGTTTTGAAGACTTATGATCCGAATCAACCTGCTGGGACAATCGAAATCGAAGAACAAACGTGGCGCCCCCACCTCGACGGCGGTCATGGAAGTGGGCGATCCCGGCTCACCCAAGATGAAAGTTCTGGTGGTGCTGGTGCTGGCGGGGTTGCTGAATGTGGGCTACTGGTACCGCCTCGATGTGGTGAAGCGTGACATCGCGGCCAAAATGCAAGTAGCGGAGCAGAAGAACCGCGAACTGGCAGATGTGAAAGCCCGATATCTTGAGCGGCAGCGTCAGGCCGAAAACTACAAGCGGCGTGTGGATGTGATCGATCAGTTGCGGGCCAGCCAATCCGGCCCAGTCAACTTGCTCAACATGATCGGTAACACCGTCAACGGCACCGAGGCGGTGTGGCTCAATAACATGAAAGATCAAGGCACGAGTGTGGATATTGAAGGCATGGCTCTGAGCACGGATGCAGTCGCCAACTTGATGACGAATCTGCAGAAAACCGGGTTTTTCAAGAATATTGAGATCAAAGAGACCTACCAGGACGACACCTTCAAAGAGATGCAGGCATTTCAATTCACCCTGACCTGCGAAAAGGCCAAGTCCTAGAGGCGGAAAATTATGACCAACTTCAGCGAAATGTCGGGTCTCAAGCAATGGGGAGTGGTGGTTGCGGGGGCGGCACTATTAACCGTCGCTCTGTATTTCACCATGTTCAAGAGCCAGCGGGAAGCCAATGAGGTCGCGCAACAAGCTCTGGACAGCAAGATGCGCGAAAACGCCGAACTGGAAGCGTACCGGCCGAAATTGGCGGAGATTGAGCGCCAACTGGCCAGCCTCAAGCAGCAACTGGAGATTGAACGCCGCATCGTTCCGGATGAGAAGGAAGTGGACGGATTCATGAGGATGCTGGATGCCGAAGCCATGAAGGCCGGCATCGAACTGCGGCGTTATACGGCAAAACCGGCCGCTGCCAAAGAGTTCTATACCGAAGTGCCTTTCGAGATGGAGTTGGATGGCCCGTACTATTCGATGCTGAGCTTTTTCGACCGGGTGGCGCGACGCCAAGACGAAGCATACCTACCAGTACGCGCCCAACGAGAGCGTGGTAGCCACTTTCACGGCGACTACATTCTTCAGTCATGACCTGGAGCCGGCCGGAGGCGCTTCTGCTCTTCCCGGCCAGCCCGCGCCGGTGAAAAGGTAGGGAGCCCTATGAAGCTGACGACTGGAATTCTTGTACTGGGGATGGCGGCAGGGACTGCCTGGGGGCAGAACCCGGACGTCATCGAGAACACGCGAAATACCCTGAAGGCGGTCGAACAGAAGAAGGCAATGGACTCTAACGCCGCGCTGTCAGCCTCGCAGGGACAACCCGTGAAACCGACGGCACCGGCGAGCGGGAAAAAAGTGGCAGCAGCTCCGGCCGAACCGGCCAGCGGTCACCCGAAAACCAGCGGCGTTGCAGTTGCCCCGTCCGCGAGCAAGAGCGCGCCCGCAACTGCTCCCAGCAAAGCGAAGCCTGCAACGCCTGCCACGGCAACGAAAGCGCCCAGCAAGGCGAGCAAACCAGCCGCGCCTGCGACGAAGGCGGTACTTAAGCCCGCGCGTCCCAAGCAGAAAGTTGCGGTCAAAGATAAGAAGACTGCTGAGGTCGCCAAAAAGCAGGTACCCAGGGTGATCAATCTGACCGGACGGCGCGATCCGTTCCTCAGCCCGGTGGTCAATCGCAGCATGATCGGTTCCGGATGCAGCATGGGTAAGAAATGCCTGGCCATTGGCCAGATCAGTCTCAAGGGCGTGGTGAAGGCAGAGGCCGGCATGATCGCAGTCGTGGTCAATGCCATGGACAAGGCCTACTTCCTGCGCGAGAACGATCCGGTATTCAACGGCTATGTGGTGAAGATTACGGGCGACTCAATCATCTTCAAAGAAACGGTTCAGGACAAGTTGGGAAAGTCGTTTACCCGGGAAGTGACCAAGAAAATTACTACCCCGGCCGTTTAGCGTGATGGGAACATCGCGGCCGGTAGAGTCGGGTTGGTTAAGAGCGAATTTGAAAGTGGGGAGAAGCGAAATGCGAAAGCAACTGCTGAGTGTTTTCTTACCGCTGCTAGTCCTGGTTCTAATGGCGGCGGCTGAGACGCAGAACACAGGCACAGCCAGGCACGCCACGCTGCAGAAGGTGGATGTGCTGCATAGCGCGGACGGCATCAGTGTAGAGATGACGGGCCGCGGACTGTTGAAGCCCGGGCTGAGCATGGTCGATTCGCCTGCACGCCTGGTAGTCGATCTGCCGGCGACCGTAATGGCCACTTCGCAAAGTCGCATTGGCGTGGGTAGCGACGGCGTGAAGGGCATACACATCGGCATGGACAGCCAAACACCTCCGACCACACGCATCGTTATTGATCTGGCGCAGGCCTGCCGCTACGAACTCTTGCCCACCAGCGACAACAAATTCACGCTTAAATTGTATACGGGTGCAAGCACCGCTAAGACCACAACCAAGCCGAGTCTCACAGCGGCTGTGGCACCGGTTCCGGTAGCCGGAACAGAGCTGGCAATGAGTGCGCCGGCTCCAATATTGCCGCTGCAGAAGAAGCAAGTTCAAACGCCTTCGACCGCCACCGAATTTGTCTTTGTCGAACCTTCTTATAAGACCAAGGACGCGATTGCGAAAGAAGGAAGCAAAACCGCCGAGATCGCGCCGGCTGACCGTGCGGTCAACGCTGCTGCTAAATTCGCCGATAGGCCCGACACTCTGTTGCCCGCGCCTAGCGCCTCCATGCAACCCCAGGCATCGCAGGGTGCGGCACCCACCAGCGGACCACAACCGGCCGTGAACATGGCTGCCGAGCAGAAAGCCCAATCTCAGCAATCGCCTGTGATTACCGGTCCCAAATACACGGGCGAGCCGATTTCCGTAAATCTTAAAGACGTAGACCTGAAGGATTTCTTCCGCCTGATTCACGAAATCAGCGGACTGAACGTTGTGTTGGATCCCAACGTCAAAGGTTCGCTAACCATCGTGCTCGATGACGTGCCGTGGGATCAGGCCCTCGACATCGTTTTGAAGAACAACGAACTGGCCCGCCAGCTCGACGGCAACGTCCTCCGCATAGCGACCGTGGAAACCCTACGCAAAGAAGCGGAGTCGCGCCGGGCACAGCAGGAAGCCGAAGCGTTGGCCATTGAGAAAGTCACCGTCACTCGGTTTCTGAGCTATGCGCACTCCAAAGATGTGGTGCCAACAGTGAAGAAATTTCTCACTCAGCGCGGAGATGTAATCTCCGATGATCGCACCAACGCGCTTATCATTCAGGACATTCCGTCGATCATTCCTGGGATTGACCGTCTATTGACCCAACTTGACCGCAAGACACAGGAAGTCGAAATTGAAGCTCGTGTGGTCGCCGCAACGCGCAGTTTTGCACGCGATATCGGCACCCAGTTCGGTTTCGGGTGGGGCAATGGACCGAGCGCGGTAGGTGGCGCCAGCAGTGTTGGCACCTCGCCTGCGATCATTGGGAATACACCGAACCCGTTGTATCTTGTTCTGGGCGCCAAAGGCGCTACCCAGATTCCTCTGTTCTCTAACCTGCCGGTTACCAGTCCGAGCAGTGGTATATCTTTCGTCAATGCCAGTAACAACGTTCGCATCGACGCTATCTTGACTCTGGCCGAGTCGCGCGGTTTGCTGAAGATTCTCTCGCGTCCCCGAGTAGTGACCCAGAACAACATCCAGGCGCTGGTTCGCCAGGGCGTCCGGGTTCCGATCGTGACGCAGGCTCAGTTGGGTGGTCCGCCAACCGTAACTTACGTTGACGCGTTCCTCCGGCTGACCGTGATTCCCCAGATCACCTCCGAAGGCACAATCTTCTTGAACGTGGACGTAGAAAATACCACGCCAGACTTCGGACGTACGGTCCAGGGAAACCCCACTCTGATCACGCAGCAGGCGACCACGCAGGTGCTGGTCACAGATGGTGGCACAGTCGTGATTGGTGGCGTGATCCAAACTCAGAACTCAGTCAACATCGCGCAGGTGCCGTTGCTCGGCAACATCCCCGCGCTCGGCAACCTGTTCAAACGGCGCAGCGTGAGCACCTCGAACCAGGAGCTCATCTTCTTCATCACGCCGCGCATTATTCAGACATAGCCTTCTCGAGTTGCACGAAGACCGCCGCCGGAGTCTCTGAAGAACCTGTCAGAGATGTTCCGGCGGTTAGTCGTTTAGGGCAACTTCCATTCCTGGCAAGGCCGATCCGTTGCTAAACTTCCATCATGGATTACAAAGGCCGCCAGCGGCGACTACGGGAATCTCTACCCTCTAATCGTCTGGACGGGCTACTCGTCACCCATCTTCCCAATATTCGCTATCTGTGCGGATTCACCGGCAGCGCTGGCGCACTCCTCGTCTCGGACGCGAAAAGTGTGCTTTTTACCGACGGGCGTTACCGCACACAAGCACGCGCAGAGGTGCAGGGAGGCAAGGTTGTCATTGGCAAAAAAGGGCCGTTGGCCGCTTGCGCTGAGTGGTTGCGCGCCAATAAAAGTCGTAGCAGGATGCGTCGAAGAATCGGTATAGAGAGCGAGCACTTTACGGTTGCGGAACGCAGTCGGCTGGCAGCGATGGTGCCACGGGATTCATTGTTGCGGCCAGCGCCTGCGCTGATCGAGCGCAGTCGCACGGTGAAGGACGCCGCAGAAATTGAGCAGATTCGGTCGGCAGTTCTATTGGGCGCAGATCTCTTCGACGTAATACTGAAAATGACTCGTCCGGGAGTTAAAGAGAGCGAAGTCGCGGCGGAATTGGAGTATGCAGCCCGCAAGGCAGGGGCAGAAGGGATGTCATTTCCCACCATCATCGCAGGCGGCACGCGCTCGTCATTACCGCACGGTCGGGCTTCGGAGGCCACCATTCCAAGCCGCGGATTCGTGGTCTGTGACTTCGGTGTTATACTCGCTGGTTATTGTTCTGACATGACCCGCACAATGCATGTGGGTCGTCCTACAAGCGAAGCCCGCCGGATATACGAAGCTGTCCGGCAGGCGCAGCAAGCCGCAATCGAGGCTGTGCAGCCTGGCGTAACCGCTGGCGAAGTAGATCAGGCGGCCCGGAAACTATTGAAAAAGAGTAATCTGGACCGTTATTTTACGCATTCGACTGGTCACGGAGTGGGCTTGGAAATTCATGAACCACCACGCATAGCGACCGGACAGGAAGAAATCTTGCACCCGGGGATGGTCATCACCATCGAACCTGGCGTATACATCCCTGGAAAGTTTGGAGTGCGGATCGAAGACATGGTGGTGGTCACAGAGCGAGGCTGCCAGGTTCTGACTCCCACGTCCAAGAGAATGATTGTGCTTTAAAGCTGCTTCCTTAGCTGGTATCGGAGACATTCTCCGGCAGGCTCGCGCGGCCCCAGGCTGGCGCGAGCGACAAACGAAACGGTCCCACCGCAGACGATGAACCAAAAAGAACTAAAAGAACTCATCGAGTTCTTAATTGAAAAAGACATCGCCGAGTTCGAATTGGAGCGCGGTGATGTAAGGGTGCGCATCAAGCGGGGCGCAGTACATTCAACCGACGCCCTCGATTCGCGCTACTTGGTTACGGCATCGGCGCCGCCTGCCATTCCCGAGACGGGGGCCGCGCCGGCCGCCGCTAGCTCGGCCCCGCCCCCCCCGCCTCCGCCAGCTGCTGCGGCAGCCGAGGAACCCTTGCACATGGTGCGCTCGCCCATCGTGGGAACATTTTATGAAGCGCCTTCGCCAGGTGCACCGCCCTTTGTGAAGCCCGGGGATGCGGTCGAAACCGGACAGGTTTTGTGTATTGTGGAAGCCATGAAGCTGATGAATGAGATCGAATCTGACATTTCCGGAGAAATTGTGAAAAAGCTGGTCGCCAATGGACAGCCGATTGAATACGGGCAGGAATTGTTTGCCATCCGGCCACGATCATGACGGTCGCGACTACGACGATCAGATGAAAGCAGGACGCGCGCGATTGGCTTCCGCGACTGCTTGAAATCCTTCTAATAGAAAGAGTGCGCGCAGATCCTCGGCGATCTGAAAGTCACTGCGGATGACGTCCAGGCATGGAATGTTCAAGAAAATTCTGATTGCAAACCGCGGCGAGATTGCGCTGCGAGTGATCTGCGCTTGCAAGGAATTGGGGATCCGAACCGTAGCCATTTATAGCGAGGCGGATCGTCACTCCCTCCACGTCCGTTTCGCCGATGAAGCCATTTGCATTGGTCCTCCACAGTTGTCCCAAAGCTACCTCAATATTCCAGCAGTAATCAGCGCGGCGGAAATCGCCAACGTGGAAGCGATCCATCCTGGGTACGGACTTTTAGCGGAAAATGCCAATTTCGCCGAGGTTGCCGAGACCTGCAATATCAAATTTATCGGGCCGCCACCGGAAATTACGCGGCTCATGGGGGAAAAGGAAAAAGCTCGCGAAGCCATGAAGAAGGCGGGCGTGCCCATCCTTCCGGGCTCGGAAGGAGTTCTGGGCAGCGATGGTGAGGCCTTGGAGTGGGCGCGGCAAGTTGGATTTCCGGTCATTATTAAAGCCTCTGCGGGCGGCGGTGGTCGAGGCATGCGCATCGTGCGCAACGAAGAAGAACTTCCCGCGCTATTCAAGGCGGCACAGTCGGAAGCGGCGGCAGCCTTCGGCAACGGCGACCTTTACATGGAAAAATTCGTGGAGCGGCCCCGTCATATCGAATTTCAGATTCTCGCCGATCAGTATGGAAACGTGGTCAGCCTGGGGGAGCGTGAATGCAGCATCCAGCGGCGTCATCAGAAATTGCTGGAGGAGTCGCCATCCACCCAGGTAACCCCTGAGTTGCGGGATCAGATTGGAAAGGTTCTGTGCAAGACTCTCTCTGAAATCGGATATGTCAACGCCGGAACGATTGAATTTCTTATGGATGAGGATCGGCGCTTGCACTTCATCGAGATGAATACGCGTATCCAGGTGGAGCATCCGGTCACTGAAATGGTCACTGACGTGGATTTGGTGAAATGCCAGATTCTGCTGGCAGCAGGAGAGCGTTTGGAAAACGTGCTTCAAGGGCCCATTGTGCCTCGCGGGCACGCTATCGAATGCCGTATTAATGCTGAGCATCCAGAGACCTTCATTCCGTCCGCAGGCAAAATCACGACCTTCAACCCGCCCGGAGGAACTGGCGTGCGCGTGGATACCGCGGCTTATGCGGAAGGCACAATTCCACCATATTACGATTCGCTGATCGCCAAACTTATTGTGCGCGGGAAGGATCGGCCGGAAGCGGTTTCGCGCATGGCCCGCGCTTTGGAAATGTTCATCGTGGAAGGCGTGTTCACTACCATCCCGCTTCACCGGCGAATTTTGGCGGATCCAGATTTTCGTGCCGGCAATGTCAATACCACATTCATTGAGCGGTTCCTGAAGGCCAAAAAGGAAAGGGAGTCTGTGGCGTAGCCGAAATCCAACTTCGGAGGTAAGGTAATCGAGTCGATGATTATTCTTCCGAAGCTCTACGCTATCGTGGACGCTAGCAGGTTTCCCGATACGCACGCCTTATGTGCTTTCACCGACGAACTCGCTGCCGGCGGGGTAACGTTTCTACAATACCGGAACAAGAGCGGCAACGCACGGGAGATGCTCGAGCAGTCGCGAGAATTGAAACGGCACCTTCCAAAGTCCGTCCAACTCATCATGAACGACCGCGCAGATCTCTGTTTAGCCGCGGGATTTGACGGTATTCACCTGGGCCAGGAGGATCTTTCGCCCGAGAGTGCACGGAAAGTAATTGGCGACTCGCCCGCGCTGGGAGTTTCCACGCATAATTGCGAACAGGTGAAAATCGCGAATAAATCGTCCGCAGATTATCTTGCCATTGGGCCAGTTTTCGCCACATCAGCCAAATTGAATCCCGATCCAGTGATTGGGCTGGACGGAGTTCGCGCGGCTCGCGCTTTGACTCGCAAACCGTTGGTGGCGATCGGCGGAATCACCCGAGCGAATTGTCGTTCGGTTATCGAAGCAGGGGCGGATTCGGTAGCGGTGATATCCGATCTGTTACTAGGGCCGTGCAAATCAGCAGAGGAATTTTTTAGTATCTTGAGGTAAAGTCTTGGCGCTCCCAGAAATCATTGAAGGAGGGTTGTGAGTATCGAAACCAAGCCGCCTAAGCCCGCCGAAAGTGATTGGGAGATCCATACTCACCAGGATAGCGAACTGGTCAAAGGCCTTGGGCTGACCAGCGCCACTATGCTGGTGATGGGATCGATGATCGGTTCCGGCATTTTCATCGTTTCAGCAGAGATCGCCCGGGAAGTGAATTCTCCGGCTCTATTGATCGGCGCCTGGGTGGTCACTGGATTTCTCACCATTGTCGGAGCGCTGTGTTATGGCGAACTGGCAGCCATGATGCCGCGCGCCGGCGGACAATACGTCTATCTGCGCGAAGCGTTGGGACCGCTTTGGGGATTTCTCTACGGATGGACCCTCTTCCTGGTAATTCAAACCGGAACCATCGCGGCAGTGGGCGTGGCATTCGGCAAATTTCTTGGTGTCTTCTTTCCGTCAGTTTCCTCATCCAACTGGATTCTGCACTTCTGGAAAGTACCGGCCATCCACCTGGGACCGATGGTCTTAGGCAACATGGATATGGGATTGAGCACGCAAAATCTTGCCGCAATCCTGGTTGTGGTAGTGCTTTCCGTGGTGAATATTTTCGGCGTGAAGACGGGCGCAACCATCCAGAATATTTTCACCTTTGCCAAGGTGTCGGCACTGTTTGGGCTCGTGCTGTTCGGGTTATTGATGGGGCGGAATGCTCAAGCGATTGCGGCAAACTTCACCAATTTCTGGCGGAATGCTGGCTTAAGCGCCGAGCACGCGGTTCAGGTAGGAGTTGGCGGACCGATCGTCATGGTCGGAACCCTGACCATCCTGGCAATAGCTCAGGTTGGATCATTGTTTTCGGCAGATGCCTGGAACAATGTCACTTTCACTGCCGGCGAGGTGAAGAATCCCAGCCGTAACCTTCCACTGTCTCTAGCTTTGGGGACGGGAGTGGTCATCGCGCTCTACATCGCGTGCAATGTGATCTACCTGAACGTCCTGCCGCTGGAGGGAAACCCTCACGGCGCGACCATCCTTGAACGTGGCATTCAGTACGCCACTGAGGACCGCGTGGGTACGGCGGTGATGACCCAGATGTTCGGCGCCGCGGGAGGATCGCTGATGGCCATCGCCATCATGCTTTCCACCTTTGGATGTTGTAACGGCCTGATCCTGGCGGGATCGCGGGTCTATTACGCCATGGCCAAGGATGGCCTGTTCTTCCGCCGCGTAGCTAGCCTTCATCCCCGTTACAGAACTCCTTCGGTCTCATTGATGGTGCAGATGGTCTGGACCTGTGTGTTGTGTGTTTCGGGAAGTTATGGGCAATTGCTGGACTACATCATCTTTGCGGTGCTGGTGTTTTACATCCTGACCATTGTTGGATTATTCGTGCTCCGCCGCACTCGTCCAAATGCAGAGCGTCCCTATCGTGCTATTGGCTATCCGGTGCTGCCTGCGATTTATATTGTGATGGCGTTGTTTATTGATGTCGTACTATTACGCTATAAACCGCAGTACACGTGGCCGGGGCTGATTATTGTGCTGTTGGGCATCCCAGTTTATTACTTGTGGTCGCGGCATTCGGCTCACGCAGTCGCGGGCTCGTCGGTTTAATTGCTTCCAAGGAGAATCAGACAGATGGGAAATCTGTTAGCCAGAAAGCCGCTGCACCTGCTGATGGAGGAAGCACGGGAAACCGGCGAGCATAGCCTGAAGCGAACGCTCGGAGTCTTTCAACTCACTGCTCTGGGCGTAGGCGCAATCATCGGCGCGGGAATTTTTGTGCTATCAGGCTTGGGTGCACATTATGCCGGCCCGGCTCTGATGCTGTCGTTCGTCTTGTCAGGAATGGGATGCGCGTTCGCCGGTCTATGCTATGCCGAGTTCGCCGCGATGATTCCTCTCGCTGGTAGCGCTTATACCTATGCCTACGCTACTTTGGGAGAAATCTTCGCCTGGATTATCGGCTGGGACCTCACTCTCGAATATGCCATGGGCGCTAGTACAGTGTCTTCCGGCTGGTCAAATCACTTTATTGAGTTGTTGGATATTCTCCACATCAGAATGCCCCTCTGGCTGGCCTACGATCACTGGACTGGCTTGCGCGCTGCGGAAAATGTTATTGCGCGGCAGATGGCACACGCTTCGGACTCATCGCTGGTCCCAGGTACGCAGGCGTTCTTGGCTAAAGTAGCCGAGATCATGGCCGCGAAGCCTCCAGAACTAGTACAGCGCGCACATGATCTGCTGGCTGCACCTCAGATTTTTGGCGTCGAGATCGGTTTCAATCTGCCGGCTTTCGTGATCGCGCTCGTGATTACAGCGATTCTGGCGATCGGCATCAAGGAAAGTGCGCGGTTCAATACAACCATCGTGGTGATTAAGCTGTCGGTCGTGCTTTTCGTGATCGCTCTTGGTTTCAGATATGTTAACCCCAGCAACTGGGGCTCGGATTGGCACAGCTTTGCGCCCTTCGGTTTCTCCGGAATTGGGGCCGGCGCTGCTTATATATTTTTCGCTTACATAGGGTTCGATGCGGTTTCAACTACGGCGCAGGAAGCGAAGAATCCGCAGCGGGATTTGCCGATCGGAATTATTGCTTCGTTGCTGATCTGCACCGCGCTGTACATTTCAGTTGCTGCGGTACTGACCGGCATGGTGCCCTGGCGCGACGTTAATATCGAAGCGCCTATCGCTCGTGCTTTCATGGATCGCGGCCTAACCGTCGCGTCGCACATCATCACCCTGGGCGCTTTGGCTGGTTTAACCAGCGTGATGCTGGTCATGCTGCTCGGTCAGACCCGCGTGCTTTACTCCATGGCTAATGACGGTCTGCTGCCCAAGAAATTCTTTGCTGCTGTACATCCCAAGTGGCGTACACCGTGGAAAAACACCATCCTTGTGGGCTTGCTGGCAGCAATTGTGGGAAGCCTGACTCCCATTGATGATATCGGAAAGATGGTGAATATTGGCACACTGCTTGCCTTCGTCATCGTGTGCATTGCAGTGCTTGTGCTGCGGCGCACGAATCCAGGTCAGCCACGGCCATTTCGCACTCCTTGGGTGCCGCTGGTGCCAATTCTGGGGATTCTGTTCAATGGCTACATGATGTACAAACTTGGCTGGGTCAATTGGGCTCGGTTGATTATTTGGCTCGCCATCGGACTGGGTGTGTACTTTACTTATAGTCGTCATCATAGCCGGGTCCAGGCGGCCCTGAGTGCTGGACCGGGCACGCCGAAAGTTATGGCGGACTGAGAATTAGATACCTTTGAGACACTCGGCCTTCCGCAAGTACGCGGAGGGCCGCTTTGCTTTATAGTCGTTTTTCAGTTACTGGCCCTGATTCATGAGCGAGAGGGCAGTTACGCCAACCATGAAGATCGTCACTGCGGACGAAATGCGCGAGATTGATCGTGTCACCAGCGGACGCTTCGGTGTACCGTCGCTCACGCTCATGGAAAATGCCGGTACGGCGGTTGCAGAATTCGTGCTGGAGCAATATCCATCGGTAAAGCGAATTGGTGTGATCTGCGGCAAAGGCAACAATGGAGGCGATGGATTTGCAGTTGCCCGAAAGCTGCACGAATCGGGCAAAGAAGTTGGCGTCACGCTGCTTGCAAGCAACTCGGAGTTGAGGGGAGATGCGGCCGAGATGTTTGCCAGGCTGCCTCTCCCCGCGATCCCGGTAAGCTCAAGAGACGAACTCAAGCGTGGGCCTGCAAGCGAGGTCTTTAAAACAGAAATTTTGATTGACGCCATTCTGGGCACAGGGTTTCGTCCGCCGGTGAGCGGGTTGTACGCCGAAGCGATTGCAGCGCTGAATGCCAGCGCAGCGGCCGTGGTCTCGGTGGACATTCCCTCCGGCGCCGATGCTGATGTCATGGGTGAGCAAACCGGCACCGTAGCGCGGTCGGATGCCATCGTCACGTTCACAGCGCCACGCCCGGCACATATTTTTGGAATGCTCACTACCGGCCCAATTCTAGTTTCACCAATCGGCTCGCCGGATGAAGCCATCATTTCGTCTCTGAACCTGAATGTGATTACGCCGCGCGATGTGGTGTCAGTGATAGGGCCACGGCCTCCCGCGGCGAACAAAGGAAATTTCGGACACGTGCTGGTTCTCGGCGGATCGTTGGGAAAAGCCGGAGCGGCGGCCATGGCAGGCATGGCCGCACTGCGTGCCGGAGCAGGTTTGTCCACCGTGGCTACGGCGAAAAACGTGCTGCATACCGTCGCCGGATTTTATCCGGAGCTCATGACGGAACCGCTTCAGCAGACGGAAGAAGGCACGATTTCCGGAAAGCTCCCCACGAGGCGGCGCATTGATGCGCTTATCCAAGGCAAGACGGTACTCGCCGTGGGTCCCGGAATTTCGCGCCATCAAGACACTGCGAAGTTGGTGCGTTCACTCATGAGCAAATGCGGCATTCCTATGGTGCTAGATGCGGATGGTCTCAACGCGTTTGAAGGCCATGCTGCGGAATTGAATGGCAAGGGGCGCTCATTGGTGATTACACCGCATCCCGGCGAAATGGCGCGCCTAGTGGGTTCTACAGTTGCTGCTGTCCAACGGGACCGATTGAATGCAGCTCGGATCTTTGCCAGCGAGCATGGCGTCATTGTTGTACTCAAGGGCCATCGAACCGTGATTGCAGAACCGGATGGCGTGGTGTGGGTGAACACGACGGGTAATCCGGGCATGGCGACAGGCGGGACCGGCGACATCCTCACCGGCATGGTAGCCGGTTTCATTGCCCAAAATCGTGACCGAATCATGGAAGCCGTGATTGCTGCAGTTCATCTCCACGGGCTCGCAGGAGATGTAGCCTGCGAAACTCTCGGCGAACACTCCCTGGTTGCGACCGATCTTCTGGCTACTTTGCCGGAAGCATTTCGCCGTGTGCGGAAAGCGGCACAAGAGAAGTTCGTCCGCGCTGGGTGATGCGGGATTACGGCGATAGTCGGGCAATTGCCGTCTGAATATAGCCTCGTTCTCTCTGGTCCAACCGGACAGTAGCCAATGCAGCAACAGTTCTATCACCATGCTGCATCGGCAATTAGGGCAGTGTCTCAATCCCTACGTGCTGGAATTTGGACAAGCGCTTCCGTAACCTGTCGCAAAGGGGGTAGCAGTGACATAGTGGATTCTGGCTATGACACACTTTCCCCAGCCCCATCCACAGAGGCGTTCCCCGCGTGTTCATCTTGGCGGCTCGATTTTAGCTCTCGTCCTGTTGGAAGATGGCGAGCGGGCTAAAGGCAAGCTCCAGACCGTTTCTGTGACCGGTGGACTCCTGCGAATGGCGAGGGCACTGACCTCCGGCGACTTTGTTGAGATTGCCTTCCAGACGCAATCCGGTCCAGTACATGGCATGGCCGAGATGCTGCACCCTACACAGATGGCCAGTGAAGGAGTGATGCAACCGTTCCGTTTCATCGCATTGGGCGACGACGATCACCGCGCTCTTCGCATGGTAGTGGATGCGGTTACAGACCGTAGCTTCCTGGGAATTCGCTCCAGCCAATGGTTATCTCCTAAGGGATCCTAAGTTGCAGTAGAGTCGTTGGTCGTTCGTCGTGGGTCGTTGGCCTACCACGAACGACCCACGACCAACCAGCGAAGTTATACTGGTCTCTCGACCAGGATGACCACCCGAGAATTCACTACCCACTCCGCAGAAGAAACTATCGTTCTCGGTCGCTCGCTGGCGGGCGCTCTGGCTCCGCCCAAGCTTGTAGTGCTGCGAGGCGAATTAGGTGCGGGCAAAACCACTTTGGTCAAGGGAATCGCGGAAGGCTTCCACGCCGCGTCCGCAGAAAACGTGACCAGCCCCACATTTACGCTAGTACACGAATATCGTGGACCCGAAGTTAGCCTCTTTCACATCGATCTCTATCGAGTGGATACTCAACGCGAACTGGAAACTCTAGGATTGGACGATCTGCTTGATGACAAGAGTGTGTTGCTGATCGAATGGGGAGAAAAATTCCTTCGTTTTCAGCAAGAGCGCGATGTAGAAATTATTTTGGAAAGATTGGCCGAGAATGACCGGCAGATTCGAGTCATCGGGTAGCGCCGGCGTCTCGCCGGCTCTGGTGCTTCTCCTCGACTCTCAAAACCCCATGATGTTGTACCCACAATCCACGTGAATAACTTCGCCAGTGATTCCAGAACTGGCGTCTGACGCAAGAAATACCCCAGTGGCGCCTACTTCGTTTAGATCTACATTCCGCTGCAGCGGAGCCCGCTCAGCATGCGATTTCAGCATCTCGCTCAAACCAGAAATCCCGCGCGCGGCCAGGGTTTTGATAGGCCCGGCGGAGATGGCATTCACACGAATTTTGCGCTTCCCCAGATCGTACGCCAGATATCTGACGGTACATTCTAGAGCGGCTTTGGCCACCCCCATCACGTTATAGTGGGGCACAACTTTCTCCGCCCCGTAGTAAGTCATGGTGATGATGCTGCCGCCATCTTCCATAAGAGGGGCCGCGGCGCGCGCGAGGGCGATCAGCGAGTACACGCTCACATCATGGGAAATTCGAAAACCTTCCCGTGTAGTGTTGACGAAATCTCCCTTGAGTTCTTCGGCGGGAGCAAAGGCAACGCTGTGCACCAGCACATGCAGCTTGCCATACTGCTCTTTGAGTTTGCTGAAGAGCCGGTCCACGGCATCGTCGTTTGAAACGTCGCACATGAACCCTTCCGCACCGGGAAGGGAAACAATCAGGTCTTTAGCCTCCTGCTCCAGCCTCTCATTCTGGCAGGTTACGGCTAGCGTGGCGCCGGCATTGTGCAATCCCTGGGCAATGGACCACGCGATCGAGCGCTTGTTGGCGACACCGAAGACCACTGCAGTCCGGCCCTGGAGGTCGAATGACATGGATTTCTCCTGTGACAATTAGAAGGGAAAGAATAACAGAAACAATTTCAGATTTAAGATTTGAGATTGTAGATCTCAAAATTGCCGTGATGCCGCAGTTAGAAAATCTGCAATCTAAAATCTGCAATTAAAATCTGCAATCTAAAATCATTCTGCCGGGCTGACTGCGGTCGCCGCCGCTCTCGCCCCAACCGGCCAACTCGCACTGATAAACGCAGCCGCGTATACCAGCCCGATAATCGCAAACCCCGCGACCAGATTGAATTGAGCCACGGCACCCACCAAAAATCCTAGGACGATTTGCAACGCTGTACCGGCGAAGTAGAACGTGTTCTGAACACCCATGATCCCAAAGATAGCCACAGCAATCGCGAGGTGAGGAGAAAGCGGCGCCACACTCATACAGATGGCCAACACGCCCGTGGAGATGGCAATCGAGCGCCGCGAACCCAATCGCGCGATCACCAGAGGCGCATACAACGCGCTGAGAAACGCTCCCGTGCCCCATCCCGCATTGAGCCAGCCATAACCTACCGCACCGGCATGAAATACCTTGTCACTCAGCGGCGGCCCGACTACCACACCGGTCATCATAGCGCCCAGAAACAGCGCCCAACTGATTCCAAGCAGGACCACGTTTCGATTGCCGCGAAGAAACTGAATGCCTTCACGCATCTCGCGCATGAAGCGTTGAAACGCGGTTTCTGCTGCAACGATATCCGCGCGCAGCTCCGCAGGGCGGGGCACTACATGGCGTCCTTTACGAACTGCGAAGTAGCAAAGAAACGACACCAGATAGGTGGAGCAATCAATCAGCAACACGCCGCCCAGGCCGATGTGGTTATACACGAATCCGACAATCGATCCCGCGATCAGCCACCCGCCCTGTATTCCGGCGAGCAGAAAAGTATTCGCATGGACGAATTCCTCTCCGGGAGTCAGTTCCTGGATCAGGGCGGTGATAGTGGGCCAGAACATCCAAAAACCAGCCGCTACCAATGTGTTCATCAGATAAAGTTCCCAAACTTTCACCTTTCCGGCGAAAGCTAGAAAACAAACCACGAGAATGACGAGGGCGCGGGCGGCGTCGAGCATCATTACCAGCCGACGCCGATCTTCGCGGTCGATAAAAACGCCGGTGAAGGGAAGCATCAGCATGGCCGGAATAGTTTGCAATACTGCAAATGTGCCAAGAGCCATTTCCGAATGTGTAGCTTGCAGGATGTACCAGGCCACTGCGGCGGAGTTCATGCCGCTGCCCAGCATGGAGATTACGTTGGCGGTAAACACCCAACGCAGAGTTCGCTTCTGTAGGATTGCGCGCATACTTAAATGTAAACGATTAGCGAAAGCGCGGGCGACTACTCTTTGTGGACTAGTGGCCAGCGAATTTGGACGCGGCTGGCTTGCCAGAACAAATACACGGCCAGCATGATCATTTCAGGCTCAATCGGGTGCTTATAGCGGGGGAATGGATTCACCAGGTAATACGGTAGCGGGTAAATGATCAGAAAGCAGGCGAGCAGGAACGATCCTTTAACTCGATTTCGAATGCTGATCCAAAGTCCGCCAAAAGCAAGGATGGCGGGAATAAGAAAGCCAATGTGCCGAGCAAAACTCAAATCGTATCCCGCGACGATGTTGGCTTGCGGGGGAGCAATCCAAAAGTACACGGCGCGTTCCAAGCTGAAGCCGATGAACAACACCGGATGTTCGACGATAAACTGCCGAACCTGCTGTTGCTTCTCTTCCATGAAACGCATTTCACCTAACTGCTGGAATTTCTGCATCGCCTGGGGATCGTTGCCGGGATGCTCGTCACGCGTCCACAGGCCAGTCAGGCGATCGTTATTTGCCATGTGCATTTCAAGGGGAAGGTTGTCTCGAATGAATACAAACTTTCCGAAGGTGGCGTAGTTACGCGCCAGCCAGGGAGTCATAACTAAGATAGTGGTGAGAATGCACACTGCCGCCCCGGTGAAGCGGCGCGAATCCCGCGGCAAGCGATACATGAGCCAGAGCAGGCAAAATGGAAACATGGACAGGACTGCCGTATTCGTCAGCGCAATCACACCCCACAGCAGCCCGAAAATTATCCAGTCCCGCTTGCCAAGTGGTTGGTCTGCCATGCGCAGTGCCAATACCAGAGCCAGGCTCAGCAGGAATGCGGTCAGACTCGTTTCCCAGACCACGCGAGTTGGCCAATAGATAGCGTAGGGGAAGAAGGCCCAAGTCCAGGCGGCGGCGCGGGCCACGGCGAGTCCATACATTCGCTGTGCGATCCAGTAGAGCGTAAGACAGGTCAGCGCGGAAAATATGCTGTTCAAAGCGAGAATCACCCAGGCGGCCGCATGGCTATAAACTCCGAATAACTTGAATATTCCCGCGAGGATGTATGGATATAGCGGCGGCCCCCATGCGCTTGGTCCGGTGGGCAGATCGGTGGGCGAGCTGAAGCCATTTCCAGTCGCGATGGAGCGAGCGATGCGCCCCATTTCCCAGCCAAACTGAAAATGATCGCGCCGCGGAGTGATGTGGTAGGTCGGCCCAAAGGTGATGACAGCCAATCGCAGTAGTAACGCTATCAAGACAATAAACAGCGGCGAGTGTCGCAAAGACAAAGACGACTGATGGTGCGAGGCTGGTTCAGCAGAATATTCCTTAGATGCGCGAGCGGATGCGTCCGCCACCGAAAGCAGATTCTTCTCCTCACCCCCCTGCATTGGCACAGATTATAGGAAAAGCCCTTGGGCTGCACGCCGCGTACGTCACACTTGCACCTGGATTCATTCGGAGCTACGATGTGCGCACACAATTGCGGAGGTGCCGTATGAAACGCAGTTGCTTGCCTTTGGTTTTCATTGTCCTGATCTCGCTGCCGCTGCATGCCCAACTCGACAGACTGGTGATTCCCGCTGGGACGCCGGAAGACCAGGCCCTGCAAGCCATCTCCAACGAGCAGGATGCCCAGAAAAAGCTGGCGATGTACGAGGATTTCCTGCAAAAGTTCGCCGCCAACCCGACGGCGGTGGCTTATGGCAATTGGCAGATCTCGCAATATCAGCTAGGCGCCGGGAATCCGCAGAAAGCTCTGGACTATGGCGATAAGGCGCTGACCGGCTCTCCACGAAATTTGGACATCCTAGTGTCGCAGGCCAATATCGCTCAATTGATGAAGAATAATGGAAAGATTGTCGACTACTCGGCCCGGGGCGGCGAAGCCTATCACGCGCTTGATAAGCAGACGAAGCCGGAGGGATTAAGCGATCAGGATTTCGCCCTGCGACTGGAGGACGAAAAGAACTCGTCGAAGGCTTCCTACGATTTCCTCGAAGCGGCCGCGTTCAACGCGATTGCTGCGGAAGAGGATCCCAAGATACGGATGTCCTACATAGAGCGATTCACTCCGGCCTTCCCCAGTTCACGGTTCGAAGAGTCGGTCGGATCCTATGCGCTGATGTCGCTTTCCCAGCTGAAGGACATGTCGCGGCTTGTCTCTTACGCTGAGAAAACCTTGGCTTCGAATCCCAATAGCTTGCCGGCGTTAATGCTTCTAGCCAACGCGTATGCTGACGATCCCAAGCCAGGCAGCTTGAACAAAGCTGTTACTTACTCGCAGAAGGTCATCCAGGTGGCGAAAGCTGATGCCGACGACGCGGACCGCTCCCGCAAACTTTCAGCAGGAGTCGCGCACTCTACCTTAGGCTACGTTTACATGAAGCAGGATAAGACGGTCGCTTCCATTCCTGAATTGAAGGCTGCGTCCTCTTTGCTCAAAGGACAAGATGACCAGGCTTATGCGCTGGCTATGTTTCGTCTCGGATATGCGTATGCGAAATTGAGCAAGGTTACCGAGGCTCGCGACGTGCTGAACGAAGCATCGAGAATCTCTGGACCGGCACAGCAACCTGCAAAGGAGCTTCTGGTAAAGGTCAATGCGGCACGCGCCAAAGGACGATAGAAGGCAACGAGTGTCAGATTTGGGGGAGAGGCTTCGCTTTTCAGTGGCGTAGTACTTCGTCGGAGAGCAGTTGGGCTTTGAAGGCCAGATTGCGGGCGCGTTGCAGGTCTCCAGCATTCTCCGCCACTTTGGCCTGTTGCACGTAACTATGGATCTGATTCACCATATCCTGTTGACTGCTGGTTAGTTGCCGGGGGGGAATCTTGCTTAGGTTGGCATTGGTCGTGGCCAATAACTGCGCTGTGCTTTGGCGTTCCTGGGATGCCTGCTGGTTAGTCACGCTGGGCGCCAGCTGAACCCCGGGATCGGCGGTGCTGCCATTGCGCACCACCGTCTTTCTCGGCCCTGCCGCAGTCTGAGCCGCTCCCTTGTGTTTTGAATTCCGCTTTTTGCCTTTGACTGCACTATTCGAGCAGTCCGATTTCTCAGGTACGGTACTCGGCGGCACATTTTCCGGGGGCTGGGTGGACTCTGGCGGTGTGTGCTGCGGTGCAGGCTGCTCCGGTTTCGTTCCTTGCTCTAAGGTTCTTTGCGGTTCTGGCTGCGCTTGCTCGGGTGTCGCTTGCTGCTCGGGCAGTGATCCTGGCTCGGAAGACGGTTGTTGAGGCTGAGTTTCCTGCCACAGCATCGCGGATTGCATCGCTGGTCTGCCGCCGGGCGACGCCAACAGCGCACAGAGTCCGAGGATTGCGGCCAGAGGCATAGCTATGGCAGTTCGATGCTGGTTCCGGTGCGAAGGCTACCTGACATTCTAGCTTTGGCGGCGCCTTGATGCACCATTACTTTGACAAAATATCGACTGGATCTCCCATTCAGAGCCCGATTCTGATCAGTACTGAATCGGATTGATAGCACGCGAGCAAGAAACAGAGCATAGAAAAGTGCAAACCTAAGCTGAAGGAGAGCCCAAAGTTTCAGCTACCCCCTCACCATTCCCGCTAATGGAACTTTCTGCACGGGCCTCTGCCAGGGGTAGGCGCAAACGAAATTTTGTGCCTTGACCCATCACGGATTCGAAATCCAATGAGCCGTAATGCCACTGCATAATCTGGTAAGTCTGCGCCAGTCCGATCCCGCTGCCGCCTTTCTTGGTAGTGAAATAGAGCTCAAAAATCTTATCCTGAATTTCGGCAGGAATTCCGCCACCCTGATCCTGAATCTCGGTAGTGACTATTTCATCGTCACGTCGGGCGGAAACGGACAAGGTTCCTCCCCGCTGCATAGCCTGCACACCATTGAGGACGACGTTGAGAATGGCCTGTTTTAGGAAATCCGCGTCCACTTTCACAAAAAGAGGCTCGGCAGGCAATTCTTGAACAATGTTGACCGCATGTTGCGCCGCATCCGGCGCAGCCAGCGAAACAACGTCTTCCAAAAGGCGGCGGAGATCGGTCTCTTCGAGGCGGAGCTCACGCGGCCGGGTGAAGTCGACCAGAATTTGCACGACTCGATCCAGACGATGAATCTCGCTTCCGATGATGTCCATGTGCCGGCGCGTGTCCGGATCGATCTGTTGCAATTTACTTTGCAGCAACTGCAGATGCAGAACTATAGCGTTGATAGGATTCTTGACTTCATGCGCAACTCCGCGGGTAAGCCGCCCGCTGGCGGAAAGACGGCGTGACATTTCGATTTCATCTTCGATCCGCCGCACTGACTCTGCATCCCGCATGGTTAACAATGCACCAATCTGCATCCCTCCTTCTTCTTGAATGAAGTCGAGAGACATCTGCACCCGCTTGCCGTTGGGAGACTCCATCTCACGCTGTACCACCGGCCGTCGATGTTTGAATGCGTCGAGAACAAGGGCCCCGAAAACCGAGTCGGAGGAAAAGATCTCCCTCACGGTGCGCCCGAGCAATTCGCGCCGTGGACGTCCCAGAAAACGCTCTACCGAAGCGCTCACCAGCACTACGTGAGAGGCGCCTGTGAACAGCATCAGGCCGTCCTGCAGGTTGGCCATGATCTGGTCGACGTTGTCTTTCAAGGCGGAGAAAATCTCCTTGGCATCGCGCATCTGCCGGCCGATGTTGGCGATTTTCTGGGTCACCATCCCGTACTCGTCGCGCCCGCCTTCGTGCTCCGCAATGGCTTCAGCCTCACCGGCGGTAACACTGTCCAGGCTCCGGCTAATGCGCTCCAATGGACCAAGCGCGAGATGCGAGAGTCCTGCGGCGAGGACCAACGAAAACAAGATCGCAGTGCTGGAAAAAAGCAGAGCATGCTGCAGTTGTGGGGTAAGTTCGTTCTTCAGGAACACGGTGGAGACGCCTACGCGAATACTCCCGAAGGGTTCGCCATCTAACTGTAGTGGCATTCGCACGTCATAGATCGTCGGCGGGTTGTACACCAATCGGAGTTGCTGGCGGAAATTGGCATCCTCGATCCGTTGGAAAGTAGGTCGGTCGGGAACGCGCTTGCCAATGAGATCCGGATTGGTGTGGAGAATTGCGTTGCCTTCGGAGTCGACTATTGCAGCGTCATAGATCATGGGCCAACTGCCCACGACGGATTCAAGAAAGTTGTTCAGATCGCGGTCGGTCCCGAGGTAATAGGCGATCGCCCGGCGAACCGCCTGCGGGTTGCTGGTATCCACGCGGGTACTGCTCAAATCCGGGGCTGCTTTGGTGGCGAGAAAAGCCAAATTCGAGGTCAGGTTGGAGGCGGTTGCGTCTGCGGTCGTCACCTGTTGGCGCAGCAATTGCGAAATGTAGATATAAGAAAAAGCGGAAACCAAAACTGCCACCATAAAGGTGATAGCGAGTACGATTTTGGTTCTTCGGCGCATGGCTCAATACAATCCAGCTTCTTCAACGTGATTCACAAGTCCCTTACTCGTCCTTGCCTGCAGCCGCGTCAGCAGCCACGCTGCCGTACTCCTTAAGCTTATTATGCAGGGTTTTCAGGCTAATGCCGAGAATCTCTGCCGCCCGAGTCTTATTGTTGCTGGTTGCTGCCAGAGTCTTCAGGATTAGTAATCTCTCGGCTTCTTCCACCGTGGTGCCAACTCCAAGCCGCACAGCATCCGGATCCTCCGGGGAAGTGCGAACCGTCGTCTGTCCGAAACCCGGAGGCAGGTGTCTGGTTTCTATTACCGCGCCATCGCACACAATTACGGCACGCTCCAAGGTGTTACGCAACTCGCGCACATTGCCGGGCCAGGAGTAATTATGAAAAAGATTCAGAACGGCTTCGCTCACCACGGCTACCTTACGCCCATGCTTTTCGCTCATTTCACCCAGTAAACGTTCCACTAACTCCGGTACATCCTCTTTATGCTCTCGGAGTGGCGGCATATGAATGTTGAACACATTCAAACGGTAATAGAGGTCGTTGCGAAGCTCGCCCCGGGCCACCGCTTCCTCTGGCACTTTATTGGTTGCCGCCAGGACACGAACGTCCACTGTAGTCTCCACTTTGCTGCCCAAGCGGCGTAGCTTGCGGTCTTCCAAAACCCGCAGCAGCTTAGCCTGAGTGGCCACCGGCATCTCGCCGATTTCATCCAACAGCAGGGTTCCACCTTCGGCAAGCTCAAAGCATCCTGTGCGACGCTCGAGTGCCCCAGTGAAAGCACCTTTCTCGTGGCCGAAAATTTCACTCTCAATCAAAGTCTCTGGAATCGCGGCGCAATTAATCGGAACGAACGGCTTGTTGCGGCGTGGGCTTAAGTCATGCACAGTGCGCGCAACCAGTTCCTTGCCAGTGCCGCTGGCACCAGTGATCAAGACGGAAGCCGTGCTCGGCGCCACCATTTCAATCAGATGAAAAATCTCCTGCATTTTCTTGGATGGTCCTACCAGGGTGCCCAACGAACCGGCATCGCGCAGCTTGCGGCGAGTGACCTCAAGTTCTACTCGGGTTCCCAGTAATGTCGAGGCATTCTGCAGGATAGTGCGCAACCGGTCAGTGTCGATAGGCTTAGTGATGTAATCGTAAGCGCCCATGCGCATGGCCTGTACGGCACTATCGATGCTGCCCTGGGCCGTAACCACAACCACTGCCATGGTCTGGCCATCGCTGGCTAGCCGTTCCAGCAGTTCCAATCCCCCCATGCGCGGCATCTTTAAATCCGTCACGACTATTGACGGTGACCAATTCGTGACTTTTTCCAGCCCCTCCGCTCCGTCCCTCGCTGTTTCGGCACGATAACCCCAGGCAGAGACCAGCTCTGCCAAACCGGTGCGTTCATTTTCTTCATCTTCGACGATAAGTACTTTTTCTTGGCTCATAGGGTGAGAGGAGGGACAGAATCATTATTGAGGCTTTGTGCTAGTACTGCAAGTTGGCCGCAGTTTCGGATCGTCTTTGCTTCGAAGCCGACCGGTTTAGTGCCAGTGGATGTATCAATCTGAGATTTTGGAAGTGGCAAATTAACTTTGATAGTATCTCCCAAAATGAACGCAATAGAGTTCGCCAGCAATATGCATTCAATGGTCGTTTGCTTTGACTTTGCAATGCTGTAGAATCCCTTGTCTGCGTTTCTGACATCTGAGTTACTTTCCATACGGGCCCCCATCTTGAAATTCAGCATGGATATACATGCTACGCAAAGTTCCGGAGGATCACATGTCACTTTGTCGCACTGAACGCACTGTCCGTGTGCTGTGCACCGGTTTGTTGCTGATGACGGCTGTGGTTCTGACAGTCACAACACTGGCCGCCCAGGAAGAGCCAACTCCTAGAGCGGAGATTTTTGCTGGTTATCAGTGGCTCAATCCGGGTGGCAAGATTCCTGCCCCTTTTGGGGATCCGAATAATCCGACGGCGCTCAAGCTGCCAAGTTTACCGTACGGCGTGGGCGGCAGCTTCACTTACAACTTCCACCCAAGCTTTGGCCTGGAAGCTGATTTCGGCCACAACTGGGACGATATTGCAAAGGAATCCACGGTGGCAATTGGTCCCCGCTTTACCTGGCGAAGCGAAGGAGTAAACCTATTCGGTCATACTCTGATCGGATTGAATCGACTGGCGCCCAACAACCTGAATGCTGATAATGCAATTGGTGCCGTCCTAGGCGGCGGAATTGATATAAGGGTCTGGCGTCCGTTGAGCATTCGGCTGATCGAGGCAGATTACATATGGTCTCCACATCATTTCGCCGAGGTGGCATCGCCCGCGTTTCCAGACTTGCGGCGTCCTAACCTCCAGGGAGCGCGTCTGCGAACTGGTCTGGTCTGGAATATCGGTAGTCTCGCTCCTGCTGTGCCCCCGACTGCCAGCTGCTCCGTACAGCCGGGAGAAGTATTGGTCGGAGAGCCGGTAACTGCGACCGCCACTGGCAGTAACTTCAATCCCAAGCACACCCTGAGTTACAACTGGAGCAGCACCGGTGGCAAGGTGACCGGCAAGGATTCGACTGCCACCATCGACACCAATGGATTGTCTGGCGGCAGTTACACAGTGACTGCACACATTAGCGATCCCAAAATGAAGAAAGGCGGAGACGCAAGCTGCACGGCCAGCTTCACCGTCAAAGAACCGCCGAAGAATGCTCCGACCATGTCTTGCACCGCAAATCCCACGACTGTGCAAGCCGGAACGTCATCGAATCTTTCCTGCACCTGCACCAGTCCGGACAGCGTGCCGGTTACCGTGAGTGGTTGGACGGCATCCGGTGGCACTGTCTCCGGAACCGGTAATACCGCTACTCTAAACACGACAGGAGCTCCAGCCGGCGCCATTACGGTGAGCGCAACGTGTACTGATTCGCGCAACCTGACTTCAACCGCTTCAACCCAGGTGACGGTGGAAAATCCACCCCCTCCGCCACCTCCGCCGCCGCAATCGAGCAAGCTGAGCGAATGCGAATTCCCCAATAAGGTGAAACCGTGGCGCGTGGATAACACCTGCAAGGCCATACTGGATGACGTTGCTCTACGTTTGCAACGTGATCCTGAAGCTAAGCTGGTGATCGTCGGCAATGCCGAGCCCACCGAAAAGCGCAGAAATCTCGCAGCCGAACGCGGGGTTAATTCCAAGGCATATCTCTCCGGCGGCGAGGCTAAACAGGCGATCGACGCCAGCCGGATTGAAGTCCGCACTGGAAGCGCTGGCACCAGGACGGCAGAGTATTGGGTGGTTCCAGCCGGAGCTAGTTTCACCGGCGAGGGCACTCAGCCAGTTGACGAGAAACGCGTAAAAGCGGTTCCCGATCACCCGGCGGCTGCCCGTAAAAAGGCAGCTAAACCCAAGGCTCAGTAGGTCCATTGAGCATCCCGGGCCGATCGGGCGAAGACCCGATCGGCCCTTCCTTTGTCTTCACTTCGGTAACTTGCTTGAGCCGTGTTACGCTGTCACTCTTGCCCCCGAAGACATATCAGTTCGCCGGGGGGCAAACCACTTATGATTTCGCGAGAATTTTCGCGCAAGTTGTTGATAACATTGTTCATTGGTCTATTCTGCGCCACGATTTCCTGGGCCAGCCAATGGACGATTCTGGGGCCGGATGGTGGAGACGTCCGCAGCCTTAGCTACGATCCGCATAATCCGGATCACATTTTTTTGGGAACCAGCACGGGAACAATTTTTTCGTCAACCGATGGCGGCCGTAACTGGAGCCGGTTTGCTCACCTGGGCAGCGGCGACGATTATGTTCTCGATCACGTCGCAATCGATCCGCAGAATCCCAAGCACATCTTCGTTTCTGCCTGGAGCGTAGAGAATCAGCAGGCGGGCGATCTGTTCCGCTCCCATGATGGTGGCAAGAATTGGGAAGCGTTATCCGGCATGCGTGGAAAATCTATCCGTGCCCTGGCTATCTCAGCTTCAGATTCGAAGGTACTGGTGGTAGGAGCGCTGGATGGAATATTTCGAAGCAAGGACAGTGGCAATAGTTGGGAGCGGCTCTCTCCCGCCAACCATGCTGAGATCAAGAACATTGAATCAATCGCGGTCGATCCGAAGGATCCCGACGTGGTGTACGCAGGTACCTGGCACCTGGCATGGAAGACCGCCGATGCAGGAGCCCATTGGCAACACATTAACAAGGGCATGATCGATGACTCGGACGTATTTTCCATCATCGTCGACTCCACTAATCCTTCCGTCGTCTACGCCAGCGCCTGCTCAGGTATTTACAAGAGCGAAAGCGCCGGCGATTTGTTCCGTAAGCTTCAGGGAATTCCATTTTCCGCACGTCGTACTCGAGTGCTGAAGCAGGATCCAAGCAATTCGCAGGTTGTGTATGCCGGAACCACAGAAGGGCTGTGGAAGACAATGGACGGTGGCAAGACCTGGAAACAGGTTACCAACTCAGAAATCGTGGTGAACGATGTTCTGGTCGATCCGCGAAATTCACAGCACGTTCTGCTGGCAACCGATCGTAGTGGGGTCATGATCAGCGACGATGGAGCAAAAACTTTCATCGCCTCCAATCACGGTTACACGCACCGCTACGTTAGTTCGATTCTGGCGGATAAAAACGATCAGAACTCAATTCTGGTTGGTGTGGTGAACGACAAGGAGTGGGGCGGAGTATTCTCTTCTCCCGACGCCGGTCAGCACTGGACCCAGAAGAGCGCGGGCCTGGGCGGCAAGGACGTGTTCGCACTGGAACAAGCCAGCAACGGCGCAGTAGTGGCCGGCACCAACCGCGGCATATTCCTCATGGAACGCAGTGCCAACGCGTGGCGACCGATTAATACCATCATCAACGAGAAGACCTCACGTGCGACTAAGAAGGGAAGTAAAAAAGCTGTCGCAACGAAGACTGCAGTTCGTTCAGTCCTGGACGCGCGGGTGAGCGAAATTGAAATCACGTCCAAGCGTTGGCTGGCAGCTACTTCCGCTGGGGTATACAGCAGCTCCAATCAAGGTAAGAGTTGGAGTGGCGGTCCTGTCCTCGGTCAGAAGGAGTTCATCTCTGTGCAGGCCAACGGAGACGTCATCGTGGCTGCCACTCGCAGCAACGTAGTTGTCTCCAATGATGGCGGAACAACCTGGAAGCAGGGACGCCTGGCTTCCTACGTCAGCAGTATTCGGGGCCTAAGCCTCACGCCTGATGGTGAGATCCTGGTTGCCGCTCGTGAAGGCGCCTTCCGCAGTTCCGATTCTGGCTCAACCTGGGAGCACATCCTCAACGGTCTGCCAGATAAAAACCTCAGCTCGATCACTTACGACTCGGGGAGAAAGCGTTTGCTTGCTACCAGCACGGCAACCGGTGTGGTGTTCGAAAGCCGGGACAGTGGTCGCAGTTGGCGCCGAGGACCCGATTCCGGATACCCGCTGCGTCGTATCAGCGTGGTGCGCGGACGCTTTATGGCAGCGACACCTTTTGATGGTGTGATCGCGCAGCCGGAGAGCGAAGTCGAGAGCGCTTCCGCGGAATGATCTAACTAGCTAGTTGCAGGTTCTATAAGAACATGGGGGAGCGGCTGAACATGGCCGCTCCTCTTTTTTTGAAATCTAAGTCTGATTTTGGCTCCGCGTAAGCCAGAATGGCGGACCTGGCCGCACCTGTCTAGCAACTTGTCAGATCTGCTCAGTATCATCGAGGATCTGCTTCATGAAGTGCAAGCTGACAATTGTCACGGCGCCGGTCTTTGCGATACTTCTATACGTGGGATGCTCCCGGCAGTTATCGGATGAGAACACCAACACCGATCAGCTACCTTTTGAATACACCGCCGACAAAACTGGAATTTCTCCCACGGCATCGCTGATTCCGGCCGAACTCCCACCCGGAACCCAGATTACAATCCGCCTGCAAGCAGCTATCTCTAGCATTGCGTCTCACTCAGGAGATGGCTTCGATGCTGTGTTGGACAAGCCAATTCTTTTTCAGGGCCAAACCATTGCTCCGGCCGGTTCTGCGGTAAGGGGAAAAGTCCTGGCGGCGAAAGCCTCCGGCCGCAGCCGAGATCCCGGCTTCCTGCGGATTACGCTAACCGAAATCTCTCTCAAAGGCAGAGTCCTTTCTCTCCAGACCTCCAGTATTTTCGCCAAGGGTATTTCCCGCGAGCGCCGAAAGTTTCGCGGCGGAGCCGATGCGGTGAAAGAGTTGACAAAGACTGCAGGGACGACCAGCAACAAAGATGCGGGCTTTTCCACCGAGGAGCGGCTCACCTTCCGCCTGACTCAGCCTTGGCCCGGACAGAGCTGAGTTTCGTCCGACCGGAAATCGGGTCCGAATCGCTGGATTCTGGTGGCCCAACCAATCAAATTCCCTTCAGACCTGAATCCTTATCACAATCTCCTGTGACGCTTGCCCTTAGCACTCCGCCGCCTAGACTTCCCAAATGGGGAGCAGATCTTGGACAGGATCACAGCTGGCCTATTCCCGATTCAGCATGGAAGCCAGGTGCTATCAACCAGGGAGCGAATCATGAGCGCGGCCCCGCAGCCGCAGGCGAAGATTGATCGCGTGCTCAATATTGGTCTGAGCGAGCAAAGTCTCATGGAATCGGCACGGATGGAGGCCTTTGGACGCCTGGCGTGTGGAGTAGCACACGACTTCAACAACCTGCTCACCGGGATCATGCTCTACTGCGATTTGCTGATTGCAGGGCTGGAGAATAACAGTCCATTGCGCTGTCACGTAGAGCAAATTCGCGGCGCAGGATTAGATGGCGTAGCGCTAATTCAGCGGTTACTCACGGTAGCGGGACCTCAATTGGTCGCAGCTCGCCTGCTGTCAGGGAACGAGATCATTACCGGCAGCAAGAATTTTATGGCGCGACTGCTGGGCGAACAAATTGAGCTAGTCACGGCGCTCCCCGATGATCTGGGCTACGTGAGAATGGATCCCACGCAAGTTCGCCGGATTCTCTTCAACCTCGTATTAAATGCCAGAGACGCTATGCCACAAGGAGGCCGAGTAACTCTGGAGACCAGGAACTCCACCAATTGGCTTCTCAATTCGGAAGATCAAAGACCTCATCCCTCTGCGTGCATCGAGTTCACAGTAACCGACACCGGGCATGGCATGGATGCTGAAACACGATCGCATCTATTCGAACCG
>MNGW01000135.1:0-3452 GCA_001918935.1 Acidobacteriales bacterium 13_1_40CM_3_55_5
ATTCGGTCCCGCCACTATCTCATCAATGTCGCGGCATTACGAAAACCTGTTGCGCAGTGTGGTCGCCCGGCCGGAATCGCGTCTCGACACGTTTGAAATGTTCAGCCCGGAAGAGAAAGAAAAGCAGTCTGCCGATAAAAAGGAGCGCAAGCAGTCACACATCAAGAAATTGATGACTGCTGAACCCAAGGTGGTCAGCTTCGCTGAAACTAAAGCACACGGAGAGTAAATGACGGAGACACTCGTAAATGGGGGATACTTCCTTTCTCCCCAGCAGAAGAACCTGTGGCTTGCACAGCAGGGCGCGGCGAAGGATTCCCGTTCGCAGATCGCGTTTTTGTTGAAGGGCTTGGTTGAAGCAGAGCGATTAAGGTCAGTGATTAATGAGACCGCCTCTCACTACGAAATTCTGCGCACAGTTTTTCGACGTAAGGCTGGAATGAAGATCCCATTTCAGGTGATTCTAGATCGATGTGATGCTGCATGGGAGATGCGCGAACTAAGCTCGACGAATTACGACCAGGTAGCTCAGGAACTGTTAGAAGCCGAGGCGACCAAGGAATTCGATTTTGAACGTGGACCACTGGTCCGCGCTCTGCTCGCCAAACTTGACACGGAGACTCACATCCTTGCGCTGACGTTCTCACCGCTCTGCGCGGACAGTTACAGCTTACGGAAGTTGGGAATCGAAATCCTTCGTCGCTACGCCGGTCATCCTAATCCCGCCGAGAGTGAGCCGCTTCGCTATGTGCAGTTTTCCCAATGGCAAAGCGAGTTGCTGGAAGGAGGTGACACCGCCGCGCGGGATGGCAAGGCATTCTGGAGCGAGCGCATGAGGAAAGCCACGGAACCGTTGAACCTCCCCTTTGAGCGCAAATCAGAAGTAATGAGCGGCATGCAATCGCTGACCCACATCCTGGAAGCTCCAACTCTGTCGAACATAGAGCAGACTGCGGCCGGTTCCAATACTTCGGTTGCTGTAGTTGTACTCACGGCATGGCAATCGCTTTTGTCGCGGCTCACAACACGGGCGCGGTTCATGACAGGAGTTATCTTCAACGGCCGCGAATATGAAGAGCTCAGTGATGCGGTCGGATTGATCGCCAAGATGCTCCCCATACCGGTGCAACTTGAGAAAGATTTTCGATTTCTGGAAATTCTAGGCCGGACCCGGGATGCACTCGCGGAAGCGGCAGGCTGGCAGGAATACTTTGATCCCAGCGCCGTACTCGGAACGGAATCCTCAATAGCCTTCCATTCCACTATTCTACCTGGCTGGGATCAAGTGGGAGGAATTGAGTTTCGGATATTGCAGGAGCAGATGAGTGCCGAACCGTGCAAGCTAAGATTGTTTTGTGCGCAGGGTGAGTCGAGGCTGCGGTTGGAGATTCACTACCATGGTTCGCGTTTTGCACGCGAAGACATCCAGCGGCTCGCGCAGCAACTCGAGGTGCTGCTCGAAGCAGCGGTGGCGAACCCGCAAACGGCTGTGAGCCGCCTGCCGCTGATGTCCGAGGTCGAACGTGAACGGATTCTAGTGGAGTGGAACAAAACAGAAGCAGCATATCCCGCGGAATGCATTCACAAACTGTTTGAGCAGCAGGTAGCACGCGTGCCGGACCGCACCGCGGTGCGTTGCGAAGAAAAGTCGCTGAGCTATCGTGAGTTGAACGAGCAGTCGAACCGCCTGGCTCATGCCCTCCGAAAGTTGGGTGTAGGCCCAGATTCTCTCGTGGCTGTGCTCCTCGATCGTTCGGTCGAGATGATGGTTGCTGTGCTGGCAATTCTAAAAGCGGGCGGAGCTTACGTCCCACTGAACACTGATAACCCGAAGGCGCGATTGCAACAGCAGCTCGATGGAGTCGCTGTGCTGCTGACTCAGCTGGACCTGTTGACAAAAGTTCCGGAATTTGGCGGCGAGACGTTGTGTCTGGATGGCGAACAGACCAAATGGAACAGCAAGTCTTCAGAGAATCCCGAACTCACTGCAACACCGGAGGACCTTGCCTATGTGATTTACACTTCGGGCTCGACTGGAGTGCCGAAGGGAGTAGCGGTTCGACATCGCAATCTGGTGAACTATGCATGGTTCATCGCGAAGGAGCTGAAGCTGTGGGACGATATTGAGGGTTTGCAATTCGCATCAGTATCGACTCTGGCATCCGATCTTGGCAACACGTGTATTTATCCGGCACTGATATCGGGCGGATGTCTGCACTTGTTGCCCTATGAAGTTGCGACAGATGCACACCGGATCGCGCTTTATCAGGATCGCTACCCGATCGACGTGCTTAAAATCGTGCCCTCGCACTTGGCGGCACTGCTGAACTCAGCTCGGCCCGAAAAGATACTGCCCCGAAAGTATCTAATCACGGGAGGAGAAACGTTAACTCAAAAGCTGGTCAGCAAGATAGCAGCCAGCGATGCTACCTGTCAGATCATCAACCACTACGGTCCGACCGAGACTACAGTGGGTTCGCTGATTCGACCGCTCGGCGGCTACGAGTGTCAGAGGGAGGCTGCGAATATCCCGATTGGGCGGCCGATTGCGAACACTCGGGTGTATGTGCTCGACGAACAACTGCAGCCAGTTCCCGTGGGAGTTACGGGGGAGTTATACATTGCCGGCGCGGGAGTGACGGCAGGCTACCTGGGACAGCCAGAGCGAACGGAAGAGCATTTCTTGGTAGATCCCTTCGCGACGACGGCGGAGGCGCGCATGTATCGCACCGGCGATATGGCGCGCTACCTGGAAGACGGGAATGTGGAGTTTCTGGGACGCGTGGACGATCAGGTGAAGGTGCGAGGGTTCCGCATCGAACTGGGAGAAATCGAAGCGGTGCTGCACCGGCAACCCGGGGTGAAGCAAGCAGTGGTGCTGGCGCGGGAGGATGAGGAACATGAGAAGCAGCTGGTTGGTTATGTCGTAGCCGATCGTGAACAAAACGTCGCAGCAGAGGAACTGCGGAAGCTACTCAAGGAACAGCTGCCGGAGTACATGGTGCCGGCGGCGCTGATATTACTGGAAAAGCTACCGCTGACTTCAAATGGCAAAGTGGATCGCATGGCGCTGCCTAAGCCGGAGGAATTTGCGGCGCAAGAGAAGGTATATTTGGCTCCGAGTACCCCGACGGAACAAATCCTGGCCCGAATTTGGATAGAGTTGCTGCAATGCCCTCGCGTTAGCGTGGATGCCAATTTCTTTGAACTTGGAGGCCATTCGCTGACCGCGACCCAAGTCATATCACGCGTTCGGGAACAATTCGCGGTTGAGATTGCAGTTCGTACGCTGTTCGAGACGCCGACTTTGGGTGGACTGGCTGCAGCGATCGATATGGCAAAAGCCGGAGGAACGCTGACGGATGGTCCGATTACGAGGGCCTCGCGCGAGGTTTACATCGAAGCGAAATTAGGAACTCGATGAGATTGTTTTGAAATATTCACAGCGGCGG
>MNGW01000135.1:3464-9091 GCA_001918935.1 Acidobacteriales bacterium 13_1_40CM_3_55_5
TGCCTGGAGTAGCTGTGCAACCACAAGAAGCAGAGATGACGAGTCCTGATGGTAAAGCGGAAGGCTCCTATGCATTTCCACTGACGTTCGCTCAAATGCGGCTGTGGTTCCTGGAGCAATTGGAGCCCGGAACTACAACCTACCTGATCCCCTGGTTCATCCATGTCCGCGGTAACCTCAACGTAGAAGCTCTTCATGCCTCCCTCAATCGTTTGGTGGCGCGCCACGAAGTGTTGCGCACTACTTTTCGGGCGAACGGAGGTGAGCCAGTACAAGTGGTCGCGCCCACGCTCGATATCCCCTTACCACTAGTCGACATTAGCGGTGCCCCTACTCCCTATCGTGAAGCTCAGAGACACTGGAGTGAAGAAAAGCAGATTCCACTCGATCTGCGCAACGGACCCCTGCTTCGGGCGACATTACTTCGCCTCGGTGAACAAGAACATGTGCTGCTGCTCACGACCCACCATATGGTTTTTGATGGATGGTCGCGCGGCATCCTGGTACGGGACCTTAGCGCGCTTTACCAAGCCCCTCTCTCAGGTCAGAGTGCAGAGCTGCCCCACCTTCCGATTCAATATGCCGATTATGCAGTCTGGCAGCGGGCACACTTGCAGGGAGAAAAACTTGACCAGAAGTTAGCCTATTGGAAAGGACGCCTGGAAGGTGCGCCCAGCAGACACGATCTGCCGACCGACCGGCCGCGCCCGGCTATGCAAACTTTCCGGGGCGCGGAAAAACGGGTCACCTTACCTAAAAACCTGACGGAAAAATTGAATTGGTTGGGTCGGCGTGAGGGCGTGACCCTATTCCTTACCTTGCTGGCGGCGTTCCAGGTATTGTTAGCGCGCTATAGCTCCCAGGAAGACATTGTCGTGGGCACGCCCGTCGCTAATCGTAACCGCGCTGAAATCGAAGGGCTGATTGGTTTTTTCGCAAATACTCTGGTTCTGCGGACCAATCTGGCGGGAAACCCGAGCTTCCGCGAGCTGCTGGGACGGGTCAAAGAAACGGCGCTCTCGGCTTATGCACACGAGGATATTCCATTCGAGAAGCTGGTCGACGAGCTCCGTCCTGAACGCAGTCTTAGCCACAATCCTATATTCCAGGTTCTCTTTTCAGTCCGGCATGAGCCGGTTCGTGAATTTGAAATCTCGAATCTGAAGTTCGAGTTCATCGAAAATGAGGGCGAAACGTCGAAGTTTGATCTCTCATTTTTCCTGGCAGAAGAAGCGGGTGAAATCCGGGCGCGTTTGGAATACAACACGGACCTGTTTAATGAATCCACTATTGCAAGAATGCTAGATCACTACCGGAATCTGTTGGAATCTGTGGTCGAGGATCCTGACATTGCGATCACGCAGATTTCGATGTTGGGGGAGCCGGAGCGGAAGAAGCTGCTAGTGGAATTTAATGCCACGGCAGTGGAGTTTGAGCCGGGGTTGCGCCTGCACGACTCTATTGAGCGTCGGGCGTCAGAATCCCCGGACGCGGTCGCGCTAGTTTGGAACGGAGAGCGGATCTGTTACCAAGAATTGAACGAGCGCGCCAATCAAATAGCTCATGCGTTAGCGAAGCGAGGAGCTCGTCCAGACGTGTTGGTGGGAATCTTCGCGGAACGCTCAACGGCGATGGTGGTGGGCATGTTGGGGATCCTGAAAGCTGGTGCCGCATATGTGCCTCTCGATCCAAAGTATCCGAAGGACCGAATCTCCGCCATTCTTCGTGACAGCAACCCTCCGCTGTTGCTGACTCAGCGAAGTTTATTAACAGAGCTCCCGGCAAGCACAGCGCAGGTGCTTTGTCTTGATGAGGACTGCGACCAGATTGTGGGAGAGCCGAAGTCGAATCTGGAAACGGGAGTCAAGCCGAACAATCTCGCCTATGTACTCTTCACTTCCGGTTCAACCGGAAGGCCGAAAGGTGTGGCGATTGAGGACCACAGTGCTGCAGCGTTCATTCAATGGGCGCAGAGAACCTTTACCGCGCGGCAGTTATCCGGCGTTTTGTTCTCGACATCGATCTGTTTTGACCTGTCAGTGTTCGAATTATTTGCCACGCTGGCGTCAGGGGGCAGAGTCATCTTGGCAGAGAATGCAATGCATCTGCCAAACTTGGCGGCGCGGAACGAAGTCACGCTGGTGAACACTGTTCCTTCCGCAATGGGAGAACTGTTGCGGATGCAAGCAATTCCCACTTCGGTGAACAGTGTCGCGCTTGCCGGCGAAACGCTCGCCAAGTCGCTAGTCGAAGAGATCTACAACAGCACTTCCGTTGAGAAGGTTTATAACCTCTACGGGCCAACCGAAGACACGACCTATTCGACTTACACCCTCGTCGAACGCGATAGCCCGGTTACGATTGGCCGCCCGATTTCCAATTCGCAGGCTTATATCCTGGATTCAAACCGTAACCCCGTTCCCGTCGGAGTGCCGGGAGAACTTTATCTTTCGGGCGAAGGATTAGCGCGGGGATATTACGGACAGCCAGAGATGACGGCGGAGCGTTTCTTGCCTAATCCCTTCGTCTCCCTAACCGACGCTCGGATGTACAAGACCGGAGATAGCGCCCGGTGGCTAGAAGACGGGAATATCGAGCACGTTGGTCGGCTGGATTATCAGGTTAAGCTGCGCGGGTTCCGCATTGAATTAGGCGAGATCGAGGCGGTACTGGCGAAACACGCGTGCGTTTCGCAAAACCTGGTCATGGTGCGGGAGGACGTCCCCGGTCACAAGCAATTGATAGCGTATGTGGTTCCCGCAGGAAACGCGCCAACCGCCCGAGAGCTCCGGGAACATGTTCAGCAGAGCGTACCGGAATACATGGTTCCGGCAGCATTCGTGTTCTTAGACGAGATGCCTCTCACGCCAAGCGGGAAGGCAGACCGCAAGGCGCTTCCTGCGCCGGATTGGACGGATCAGGCGAGCGGCGCGCACGAAGCTCCGCAAACACAGCTGGAAGAGATAGTTGCAGGAATCTGGTCTGACGTTCTGGATCTGCCGGAAATCGGAGTGCATCAGGATTTTTTCGAGTTGGGCGGCCACTCTTTGCTCGGAACGCAAGTAGTCTCGCGGATACGGAAGGCATTCGAGGTAGAGCTGCCGTTACGCGTGTTTTTCGAAGATTCAACAGTCGCTGGACTCGCAAGCCGCATAGCATCCTTACTTAAGCAAGCGCCAAATACGAGCGCGCTGCCGGCACTGAAGCCCTCGCTACGCAATCAGCCGCTGCCACTATCGTTTGCTCAACAACGGTTGTGGTTCCTAGATCAGCTCGACCCGAATGCTACTACGTACAACATACCCTGGACCATGCGCATGCAAGGGCGTCTCAACGTCGCCGCCCTGGAGCATGCATTGCAGCAGATCATGCAACGGCACGAGGCATTGCGCACCACATTCGGAAAGATGGATGACAAGCCGGTGCAGGTAATCACTCCCACAGTGGCGTTGCGGTTGGCGAGGCTTGATCTTACCTATTTGCCCGAGAGTGAACGCGAAAAAGAACTCCGAAAGCTCGCATGGGAGGAGACTCACCAGCCCTTCAACCTTTCACAAGGGCCTCTGATTCGCGCGGCGTTATTCTCGATTTCAGAAGAGGATCATCTACTGGCATTGACCGTTCACCACATTGTGAGCGACGGCTGGTCTTTGGGAGTGCTCGCGCGAGAGTTGACGTTGTTTTATGAAGGGTTTGTGTCGGGCAAGACTCCGTCATTTTCCGAGTTGCCCGTGCAGTATGCCGATTATGCCATCTGGCAGCGGGAGTTCCTTTCTGACGAGACAATAAATCAGCAGACTGCTTATTGGAAAACGCAACTGCTGGACGCGCCTTCGTGCATCGATCTGCCAACCGATCGCCCACGTCCCGCAGTACAGACCTATCGCGGCGCTGCGAAAGTTGTCTATCTCCCGCATACGCTCACCGAGAAACTTACCCGCATCAGCCGAGCTGAGGGGGCAACCCTCTACATGACGCTACTGGCAGGATTTAAAGCGCTGCTTTCGCGCTACAGCCGTCAGCAGGATGTCGTCGTGGGTACACCGATTGCGAATCGCAAGTACCCAGAATTGGAAAATCTGATTGGTTACTTTGCGAACACAGTAGTTTTGCGGACAAAGCTGGATGGGAATCCAAGCTTTCGGGATTTAGTCGCCCGGGTGAAAGAAGTCTCACTCGGAGCGCAGGCTTATCAGGACATGCCATTTGAAAAGCTAGTTGAAGAGCTCAGTCCCGAGCGCAGCCTAAGCCACAATTCGATCTTCCAGGTGGTGTTTTCGCTGCAGAACGCACCGAAGGGAAACCTTGAGCTGACCGGCATCGTTTCTGAGCCATTCGCTCTGGAAACGCGAAACGCAAAAGGGGATCTTCTCCTTTCGGCTAGTGAAAGCGCCTCAGGCCTGCGTTGTTACCTCGAATACAACACGGATCTGTTCGATGAAGTAACTATACAGCGCATGCTTAGTCACTATCGCACTTTGCTTGAGGGAGCCGTTGAAAATCCTTTACTGCGTCTGTCGGAGCTACCACTTCTTTGTGAGGATGAGCGGAAGCAATTGACGGTTGAGTGGAATCACACCGAATCCGAGTATCCGAGGGAGCGGTGCGTGCACGAGCTAATCGAGGAGCAGGTTTTCCGGCGCGGTGATTCGGTAGCTGCGATTTACGAGGATGAACAGATAACGTTTCATGAATTGAATGCTCGCGCAAACCAATTGGCGTGGCATTTGCGGGAGTTGAATGTCGGTCCGGACACGTTGGTTGGCATTTGTCTGAAGCGTTCGCTGGACATGCTGATCGCGATGCTAGGAGTACTGAAGGCGGGAGGAGCGTACGTTCCGGTTGATCCCGCATATCCGGCGGATCGCGTTTCGTTCATGATTCAAGATAGCCGCATGCCGATTTTGATTACCCAGCACGATCTGGCGGGGTCTTTACCCAGCCATACAGCCAAAGTTGTGGAGATAGATCGGGAATGGCCGCTGATTGTCCAGCAGAGTAAAGAGAATCTGGCGAAGCCGGCGAGTGCGGATAACCTGGCGTACGTGATCTATACCTCCGGTTCCACAGGACGTCCCAAAGGCGTAATGATTCCACATTGCGCCGTAGTGAACTTCCTGGAATCGATGCGCCGCGAACCAGGTCTGAACGAAGATGACGTACTGCTGGCGGTTACAACCCTCTCGTTCGATATTGCAGGGTTGGAGCTGTGGCTGCCCTTGTGGGTGGGAGCTCGAGTGCTTATCGCGAACCGTGAAGTTGCCGTGGACGCGATGCCGCTTCAGAAGTTAATGCGGACATCGAAAGCAACTGTAATGCAGGCTACGCCAGCGACGTGGCGGTTGTTGCTGGAGTCGGGCTGGCAAGGTGACGCCGAACTTAAGATCCTGTGCGGAGGCGAAGCCCTGCCAGCGAATCTCGCGGAGCAACTGTTTCCTCGCTGTTCAGAATTCTGGAACATGTATGGTCCGACGGAAACGACGATCTGGTCTGCTGTGAGCCGTGTGCAGCCTGGCAGGAGAATTTCGATCGGGCACCCAATTGCGAATACGCAGTTCTACATTTTGGATAGCGATCAGCAACTGGTACCGATTGGTGTCCCGGGTGAGTTGCACATTGGAGGAGAC
>MNGW01000046.1:0-1060 GCA_001918935.1 Acidobacteriales bacterium 13_1_40CM_3_55_5
AAGCTGCGTTCAGAACTAGATCGCAATCCGACCGAACCGGAATTGGCAGCGGAGTTCGGTCTGGATCTCCGCGGTCTGCAGTTGCTACTGGGTGAAATTGACGGCCTCGAGGTGGGGAGCCTTCGAGTAGAGTCTCACCTCGACGGTAAGGAAGAAGACCTCTGCGACTCCATTCCACACGATCCGCAGGACACCCCGCTGTTTATGTGTCTGCGTCGAGAAATGAAGCAGCAACTGGCGCGCGCCATTGCTGAACTGCCGGAGAAGGAACGCCAGGTCTTGGTGCTCTACTATTTCCAGGAATTGACCATGAAAGAAGTGGGAGCCAAGCTTGGCGTGGCCGAATCGCGAGTTTCTCAAATCCATTCCACCGCGGTGGTGCGTTTGCGGGCTGTCGTGATCCTGGATTCAAGCAAGGCCTCAGGCGCAATTCTGCCTCCTCGTTTAGAGACTGATGTGAGACCGCAACGATCACTCAGGAGATCGCCGATTAAATTGATGACATGAACTTCGAAGTAAACATTGTTCGAGACTGCGGTTAGTGAACTCGGGTCAAGAGGGTTTGATTAGGATCAAGAATGATTTTCTGTGTGCCGGAGGGCGCGGTCAGATGAAATTGGCTTTCTGGGCCGTCCGCGAAGACTCTTCCAATTAACAGCGCCTTGCCTCCAACTGCTGCGTACACGGGAACGGACGTCACTAATTCATTGGTTACATTTTTTTGCAGAATAGTTCCGCTGATGGCAGTGGAGCCCGCCTTGTCTGTGTATTTCACTGCTTGCAATTCCAACTTTGGAATCGCTGTACCGTTGATCCAGCCCTGATAGAACCAATCCAGCGATTTCTTTCCTTCATACCAAAGCGAAGGCGGTAACTGCTCTTCAAACACTCGCAATAATTCCCGAGTGGTGATGGATTTTCCCTCATAACGCTCGCGTACAGTGCGCAGGGCCCGAATGAAAGGCTCTTCTCCACTTTGCGATTCAACGACACCGCGGCCACGGCTGCCGGGCGTTGTTTCGGCGTCGCGCATCATGGAGCGGAGCATGTGGAATAGCCA